>JBAUGC010000862.1:0-16565 GCA_049679485.1 Xanthobacteraceae bacterium | reverse complement strand
CGTCAACATTGCTTCGGCGGTTTCCTCGATCCGCGGCGTTCCTAACCGCTATGTCTACGGCGCGACCAAAGCCGCGGTGATCGGACTGACCAAAGCCATCGCCGCCGATTTCATCAAGCAAGGCGTCCGCTGCAACGCCGTTTGTCCGGGCACGATCGAATCCCCGTCGCTCGGTGAACGCATCACCGCGGTTTCGCAGGAGACCGGGAAATCGCTCGACGCTGTGCGGCAGGACTTCGTCGCCCGCCAGCCGATGGGCCGGCTGGGCACGCCGGAAGAGGTCGCCAACCTTGCCCTCTTTCTCGCCAGCGATGAGGCGAGCTACATTACAGGGCAGGCGTATCTCGTCGACGGCGGCATGGCGCTGTAACCGTTTCAACTCATAACGCAATGCACATCCTCATCACGGGCGCCGCAGGGATGATCGGGCGCAAGCTGACGGCGCGCCTGGTCGCCGACGGCGCGCTCAACAGCCGGCCGATCGAGAAACTTACCCTCCTCGACGTGAGCGCACCGCAACGGCCGGAGAAATTCACCGCGAGCGTCGAAACAATCGGCGCCGACGTCGTTTTCCATCTCGCCGCAATCGTTTCCGGCGAGGCCGAGCTCGATTTTGAGAAAGGCATGCATGTCAATTTCGACGGCTCGCGTTCGCTGCTCGAAGCCATCCGCATATCCGGCGACGATTATCGGCCGCGTGTCGTGTTCTCGTCGTCGATTGCGGTGTTCGGCGCGCCGTTCCCGGAAGCAATCCCGGACGACTTCGCGCTCACGCCGCTGACGTCCTACGGGTCGCAAAAGGCCATGGTCGAGGCGATGCTTGCCGATTATACGCGGCGTGGTTTTGTCGACGCCGTCGGCATCAGGCTACCGAACATCGTGGTACGGCCGGGCAAGCCCAACAAGGCGGCCTCCGGCTTCTTTTCGTCGATCATCCGCGAGCCGCTCAATGGCGAGGAGGTGTCGCTCCCGGTCGATGACGGCGTCCGCAGCTGGCACGCCAGCCCGCGCGCTGCTGTCGGCTTTCTGATGCACGCCGCCGGCCTCGACAGCAACGCGCTAGGCCCGCGCGTTAATCTCACCATGCCCGGTTTCTGCTGCACCGTGGCTGACCAAATCGCGGCGCTGCGACGGGTCGCCGGCGACAAGGTTGTCTCCCGCATCCGCCATGCGCCGGACCCGCTGATCATGCGCATCGTCGCTGGGTGGCCCAGTCGCTTCGATACGCGTCGCGCGAACGCGCTCGGCTTCAAGGCTGAATCATCCTTCGATGAAATCATTCGCGCCCACATCGACGACGAGTTGGGCGGCCGGATCGCAGCCTGATATTGCCCAGAAGGCTCTTCCACCGCGCCTAGCCGATGGCTTAAGTGCGGCATGCAATTCGTCTCGACGCTGATTCCGGCAACGCTTGCCCGCCGCTACAAGCGCTTTCTCGCCGATGTGGTGCTTGAGTCAGGCGAGTTGATAACCGTTCACGTCGCCAATCCGGGCGCCATGACCGGCCTCAACCGGCCACTGTCACGCGTGTGGCTGTCCGACTCCGGCAATCCGTTGCGCAAGCTGCCGCTGAGCTGGGAACTCGTCGAGACCGATCTCGGCAGCGGACCGGAACTCGTCGGCGTCAACACCGGGCATCCGCATCAGCTCGTTGCCGAGGCGCTCGAAGCCGGGCTCATTCCGGAACTGCGCGACTATCCGACGATCCGCCGGGAAGTGAAATACGGCGAGGCGTCGCGAATCGATTTTTTGCTCGAAAGCCCGACCCGGCCGCCGTGTTACCTCGAGATCAAGAATGTCCATCTGATGCGCACGCGGGGACTGGCCGAATTCCCGGACAGCGTCACTCAACGCGGCGCCAAGCATCTCCGCGAGCTTGCCGCCGTACGGAGAACCGGCGCTCGCGCGGCGATGCTGTTCGTTATCCAGATACCCTCGGCCGACCGCTTCGTTGTCGCCCGCGACATCGACCTGGCCTATGCGAACGCCTTCGACCAGGCGCGCGCACGCGGTGTCGAGATGCTGGCGTGGCGCTGCAAGGTCGGCCTCGACGGAATCGAGATTGTGGCGCCCGTTCCGATTGTGGAGGGCTGAAAGCAGCCAGCCGGCCGGCGCGTCCGCCGGTTGCTTGCGTTGGCCGTGCGGATGCCTACATTTCAGGTCAACCAGCGGCTTGCGGCCGCTTTCATCGCGGCCTAAAGCTCCACAATCATGACCTACGTCGACGCGACAGTCGCGCCGCTGCGCAAAACCGGACAGATCAAGATCCACGGCCCCGCGGCCTTCGAGGGTATGCGGAAGGCGGGCCGGCTCGCGGCCGAGTGCCTGGACATGCTGGCCGGCGAAATCGGACCCGGCGTCACCACCGAGCACATCGACGAACTGGTCTACGAATTCGGCATGGATCACCACGCCGCGCCCGCGACTTTAATGTATCGCGGTTACCGGAAGTCGACTTGCACGTCCGTCAATCACGTGGTCTGCCACGGTATTCCCTCGGAAAAGCCGCTCCGCGAAGGCGATATCGTCAATGTCGACGTGACGCTCATTCTCGACGGCTGGCATGGCGATTCCAGCCGCATGTATGCCATTGGCGAAATCCCGCGACGCGCCGAGCGGCTGATCGAAGTGACCTACGAGGCGATGATGCGCGGCATTGCCGTGATCAAGCCGGGCGCCACCACGGGCGATATCGGCTACGCCATCCAGACTTTCGTCGAAGCGCAGCACATGAGCGTGGTGCGCGATTTCTGCGGCCATGGTCTCGGCCGCCTGTTCCACGACGAGCCGAACATCGTGCACGTCGGCCGGCCCGGCGAAGGCATCGTGCTGCGGCCCGGCATGTTCTTCACAGTCGAGCCAATGATCAATCTCGGCCGGCCGCACGTGAAGGTGCTATCCGACGGCTGGACTGCGGTCACTCGGGACCGCTCGCTCTCGGCCCAGTTCGAGCACTCCGTCGGCGTGACCGAGACCGGCGTCGAGGTCTTTACCCTCTCGCCGAAGGGCTACACCAAGCCGCCCTACCGGGTGTGAGCGCCCGCCTGCGCGCGAAGCGCCTGGTTCTCAGCCTCAAGCTCGGCAATGCGAGACCGCAACGGCGACACCGCGGTTTCAATTTCCTCGATCGTGAAGCGCGGCGTGATGTGCTGCGGGCAGTTCCAGTCGAATGTTTCTAGGTGCAGCAGGAATGCTCGCTCGGGCTTGCCCTTGTAGCCGGGGAGGCTAAGGCGCGCGGCGAGTTCGCCGTCGGCAGCAATGTTGCGCGCCTCTACGCGCGCCAGGATTTTCAGACGCGCGCGGTTCGGATAGTCGACAAGGATCAGCGCGGCGCGATCGTCCGCGGTGAGATTGCCGACGCTGACGTATTGCAAGTTGCCGCGAAAATCGGCAAAGCCGAGCGTTTTCTCGTCGAGGACTTTGAGGAAGCCGGGCGGGCCGCCGCGGTGCTGGACGTAGGGCCAGCCCGATTCCGATACGGTTGCCATGTAGAAGCTATCGCGCGCGGCGATGAACGCAGCCTCGTTGTCAGTGAAGCGGTCGAAGGTACGATGACCCTTGAACCGCTCCCACATTTCGCGGCTCCCGTTTGCGGCCTGGGCGGCGCGTACACTTGGCGTTGAGGTTATATCGAGAAATTTGTAGCTCACGAGCGGACTCCTTGTCTGGGAGCAAAGTTAAGATCATTCCCAAAAGGCGATAATCTGCAGCATTGACAACTCATTATTGCTGCTACAGCAATAATGGATGGAACGGCTTTCAGCGATGCGCACGTTCGTCACCGTTGCCAAGCTCGGGAGTTTCGCCGAGGCGGCGCGGCGAATGCGGCTGTCGCCTTCCGTTGTGACCCGAGCGATTGCCCAGCTCGAAGATCAGCTCGGACTTACGCTCCTGATGCGGACGACGCGATCGCTCCGCCTCACCGAGGGCGGCGAAATCTATCTCGGAAACTGCCAGCAGATTTTGGCGGACGTCGACAGCGCCGAGCGGCAGGCCCGCGGTGAAAACGCCGAACCCAGCGGCAATCTGAAAGCCGCGGCTCCCATCCTGTTCGGCCGCCTGCATGTGCTGCCGGTAATCAATCGGGTTTTGCAGATGCATCGTGCCTTGTCGATTCAGTTGAGTCTGTCGGACCGCAACATAAACCTCGTGGATGAAGGCATCGACGTCGCCGTCCGCATCGGCGACCTGGGCGATTCCAGCTTGATCGCGGTCAAATTAGGCGAAGTCAGCCGCGTCATGGTCGCGAGCCCGGGCTATCTGAAAGCGCGCGGCACGCCTAGGTCGCCCACCGAGCTTGCCGACCACGATATCATCGCGTTTGAAGGCATCGGCTCGACCGACGAATGGCGTTTCAACCCCGGCCGCAAACTCATCCGGGTGGAACCGCGCCTGAGTGTGAACAGCGCCGACGCTGCCATTGCGGCGGCGGAGGCCGGCGTCGGGATCACACGCACTCTGTCCTATCAAATCAAAGCGCCCGTGCTTGCCGGCAGGTTGAAGCTGATCCTGCAACAATTCGCGCCGCCCCAATCGCCGGTCAACGCCATTTATCCCGCGCGCCGCGTCGCCTCAGCAAACGTCGCTGTTTTCGTCAAAGCTGCCCGTGACTACTTCAAGGCTCATCCGCTTACCCCAGTGGCCGAGTGGAAGGCACGCTGACCGGGCGTCGCCCGTCCGGCGCTCTTGCGGGGCGTGGTCAGGGTAGGGCTTCGCAACCCGATTGCAAAATCACGCAATCCGGTCATGCTTGGAGCCGCGGTCTGTGGCGGATGGCTGGACCATGGATCCCGGAGTTGCGTTCAGTTCCGATGCTGGAAAAAAAGCGCGAGCGTGAACGCGGCCTCGCCGAGGCACCGCCGCATTATTATGGGCACCGCGAGCGGCTGCGAGAGCGGTTTCGCGAAGCCGGGGCCGAAGCGTTGTCCGACTACGAGCTGCTGGAATTGATACTGTTCCGCGCGCTGCCACGGCGCGACGTCAAGCCGCTTGCCAAGGAGCTGATCGCGACCTTCGGCTCGTTCGCGGAGGCGATCTCGGCGCCGGTCGCCCGGCTCAGCGGCGTCAAGGGGCTCGGTGATGCCGCGATCACCGAGCTCAAGCTCGTCCAGGCGGCGGCGAGCCGGCTGGCCCGCGGAGAAGTCAAAAAGCGGACGGCGCTGTCATCATGGTCGGCCGTACTTGACTACTGCCGCACCGCGCAGGCCTTCGCCGACCGCGAGCAGTTCCGAGTCCTGTTCCTGGACAAGCGCAATCAAGTCATCGCCGACGAATTACAGCAGGTCGGAACCGTCGACCATACGCCGGTCTATCCGCGCGAAGTCGTCAAGCGCGCGCTGGAACTGTCCGCCACCGCCATTATTCTCGTGCATAATCATCCTTCCGGCGACCCGACACCGTCGCGCGCGGACATTCAGATGACGCAGCAGATCATCGCAGTCGCGAACCCGCTCGGCATTTCCATTCACGACCACATCATCGTCGGCAAAGAAGGTCACGCGAGCCTGAAGGGGCTCAAGCTGATTTAGCAACGCGGAGAGCGGCAATGGCGCGTGAACTCGTAAGAAGTCGCAGGCCGCTGCCGGCCGGCAGGCTGTTGGCGCTTGCGGTCGGAGCTATGGCGGTCGGTGCGGTGGCGATCGGCGCGCTGGCGATCGGGCAAATTGCGATTGGCCGGCTGGCCATCCGGAAAGCGCGGTTTGGCTCGTTGGAAGTCGATGAATTGACCGTCGGCAGGCTGCGGGTCAGAGAGCAGGAAAACTCAAACTCGTAAGCCCCGGCCATCGTGCGCGCTGTTACGCACGCGCATCTCCAAAACTTCGTCTCGGCTATTTCACGAGAGCGGCGGCACATAAGCCGGCGATACGGCCAAGTACGGTCGCGGTGAGTAAGCCGTTTCCGGAGAGATAGCCGCTGGCGTACGAACCTGAAATGCCCGCGGCTGCGCCGCCGGCCGCGAACAGGTTCGGCAGAAGGGTCCCCTGCATGCTCATCACGCGGGCGTGTTCGTCGACCGCAACACCGCCTTGGGTGTGAAACAATGTGCCCGTGACTTTCACCGCCTTGAACGGCGGCGACAATGGCGCTGCATTTGCAAAGGACCGCCCGAAACGGTCGCTGGCGCGCGCCTGTTTTGCCTGCTCGACCTCGGCAAAGCTTTGCGCCAGTGCGGCCACCGGCAGGCTCAGACGTTCCGCAAGCTGGTCAACGGTCGAAGCTTCGATGACCGCGCCTGACGCTTCGGCTTGCCGAAAATCTTCGAACTGCCGCGCGATGGTGGCAATACGTTCGTCAAATATGTCGAAAGCTATTCCATCAGGCTGAGCCAGCACGACGGCCGCTTGTTCCGAATAGCCCAGGCTCTCGTCGGAAAAGCGAGCGCCGCTGACGTTCACCTGAAACCCGCCCTCCATACTAGCGGCCCAGGTGATGAGAATGCCGTGCGGATGGGCGACCGAACCGTGTCCCTGGTAGCCGGACATATAGAGAAGTTTGGTACCGAGCGCCTGTCCCCACAGAACGGCGTCGCCGCGGTTACCGGGATGCCCGAAATAAAGCGCGCCCTTCATTTCAGGGATGTATTGCGCGACCAGATCGGAGTCACCGCCGTAGCCGTTGCAGGCAAGAATCAACGCCTGACAGCCCAACGAATCCATGGCGCCATCCGGTCGGATGATTTCCACACCACGGGCAACGCGGTCAGCGTCCGCATAGAGCTCCGTTACGGTCGCATCGACGATGATTGGGATAGCTGCGTCCTCCGCCGCTTGCCGCAGCCGGTCGATCAACTCCGCGCCGGAGCGGGTCGGCAGGCCGTGCATGCGCCGCGCCGAATGTCCGGGATAATCGAAGTCGTGGACAACGGTGAAGGGCAAGTTGTAGCGCTCTGCAAGCCATTCAACAGTCGCGCCGGCTTCGCGGGCGATCACGTCGACAATCGCTGGATCGGCTTCATCGTGCGCCTTGTGTTTGAGATCGGCAGCAAACAGCGCAGGGCTGTCATCGATACCGAGCATCTTTTGAAAGCGCGTACCGGCAGCGGGAATCAGCGCCGCAGACAATGCCGTGGAGCCCTTCGGCACAGGATCGCGCTCGAGAACGACGACTTCCGCACCGGCTTCGCGCGCCGCCAGCGCCGCGCAAAGACCCGCTGCGCCGGCGCCGATAATGATCAGCGGTGCACTGACCGCAAAGCCGTCGGCGGGTGGAGCTTTGATGCTCACGCGGCGAGTCCGGTTAATGCCGCGTTATTGGTTGCCGCGCGCCGCAGAGAGCAGAATTTGGGTGCAGCGAAACAGGGCGATGGTCTTGCCGCTGGTCTCGCTTTTCACTTCCGCGTCCCAGACCTGAGTAGTGCGCCCGCCGTGCAGCAATCGCGCTTCACAGACAACGCCCCCTTCGAGCGCGGTGCCGAGAAAGTTGGCTTTCAGCTCGATCGTGGTGAAACCGGAGACGCCGTCGGGAAGCGACGTCATGCAGCCATAGCCGCAAGCGGTATCCGCAAGCGCGACCACGGTTGCGGCGTGAAGATACCCATTCGGCGCCAGGTGCTGCTTGGTGACATCGAACCGGCCGCGCGAAAATCCCTGCCGCACTTCGATCCAGTCGAATTTCAGCTGGTCGGGCAGATATCCGACTTGTTTGATACGGAAGGCCTCGGCGGCGTTATCCATGCTTCCCCCCTGAAATCATTCGTCAGCGTAATCACTGACGGACCAGCAATACCGGGTCCGAACTTTCAGGCACGCGCTGCCAGGTGTTGGCGTCGTTCTCCTCAAAACGCCAGGTCTGTCCGCGCGCCGAAAGCAGAACCAGCTCGCCCTGGTCCATGCGCCAGGCGTTCGGCGCAAACCGAGTGACCATCGCATCGCAGCCTGGTTTGACCTTAAGCATCAACGCGTCGGCGCCGGCCGGATTGGTCGCCAGCGAAAGCACGCAGATCGGCTTGCCGGTGCCGCGCGCGATGGCCCAATCGCCAACCATGTCCTCAGCCGAGCGAACCGGCGCCACCGCCGCCGCGCTTTGCAGCACGTAACGGCCCTGTCCCGGTTCAAAACCATCGTACAGGCCGGCCTCAGCTTCGTTGAGCTCAATCACCGCGTTGCCATTGGCGTCGAGAAGGCGCAACCCGCCGAAATTATCCACTGCCCATGCGACGATATCTTTGGTCGTCTGAAACAGGCTTGGGCAGTTCTTGTCGATGTCGAGTTTGTAGCCACTGGCCGCAGCGTCGGCGCGAAAGTTGAAGCGGCAGATTTTGTCGCGATCGGCATTCGAGAACTCCCACGCGCCGACCATCGCAGTGGCAGCCTCACTCAGTGTAGGCGTGTCCTGCGCGCGTGCGCCACCGTAACAACTCGCCATCACGGCGATGCCTAGAAGAACGCTCCGAGTCACACCGAGACCGCCCGACTTCATGCTTAAACGCTAGCACGCTGATTGCGCGGCGTGAACGTCGGCGACAGCGCGCCGCTTGTGCTGCTCCGTGCGGCGCATACATACAATCGAGCTATGACCGACAAGCCCGACATTCCGGAACAGCCGCGCGCCGAGCCGGAAATCATCCCTCCAGACCGGACTAACCGCACGCCCGACTGGCGCCAGCGCGCTTGGCCACCGGCCGGTTCAGCGTGGGTAGGAGGAACGCAACGAATTTACATCGGCCGGATTGGACCGGTCGGCTTGGCACTGCTCATGCTGATGATCGGCATCCTTGCCGCGGTGATCCTGCTCACCTTAGTCGGGGCAGTCTTGCTCTGGATACCGATCCTGGTGCTGCTCGTCGCTGCCGGCGCCATATACCGCCTGCTGCGCCGGTAAGCGCGCCCCAGTCGGCCCGGCCGCGGATTGCCGGCCGTGGATGGTCAGAGGGCGGGCGTATACGTCTCATTAACACTAATCCCTTTATCAATTGGTTAACCATATGGACCCGCCTGGACATACCGGGCGGCCTGCCCTTTGAGTGCGCGTGCGGCGGATTAAGTGCGCCTGACAACGGCGCTGATTGCTATGCCAGCGCGACTAGCGCTGCCGGCTATCGGAAAGTTACGTAAGGGATGTTCGAGGCGCCGCGCCAAAGCCGACCGGCCGTCGTTGGAACGGGGGAAATACCCGTTGGGTTTGCTCCCACCGCCAACTTCGATTTGCAAAGATTTCTGGCCGTCATCTGGCGCGACAAGGCAACCCTTCTTTGGACGACGGCTCTTTCCTTACTCATAGCCGTGCTGTTCGTCACTTTGGTGCCGCCCCGTTACACGGCGACGACGCAGATTCTCATCGACCCGACGGATTTGCGCGCGGTCGCGAACGACCTCACGCCGGCCAATCAGGCCAATGACGCAGCCGTGCTGCAGGTCGAGAGCCAAGTCCGGGTATTGACCTCCGACAACGTGCTGCGGCGCGTGATCAAAGCCGAATCGCTCAACCGCGATCCGGAATTTGTCGGTCGGTCATCGTGGTTCGGCGGCGCCCGCTATGGCGATGGCTCGCTTGCCGCGCTGAATGCGCTCAAGCGGGCCGTCCGAGTCAAACGCGCCGAGCGCACTTACGTCGTGGATGTGAGTGTCACCAGCCGCGATCCGGCAAAAGCGGCGCGCATCGCCAACGCGATCGCGCAGGCCTATCTGGCGGAACAAACCGATGTGCGGTCTGACGCAGCGCGGCAGATTTCCCAGTCGCTGTCGGCGCGCCTCACGGAACTCAAGGACCGTGTTCGCCAGGCTGAAGACCGGGTCGAAACGTATAAGGCCCGCAACAACATCCTTGGCGCCAGCGGGCAGCTCGTCAACGAACAGCAGCTCTCCGAGCTCAACAATCAATTGGGCATGGCGCGCGCGCGGACGGCGGCGGCGAAGGCCCGCCTCGACCAGATCGAACATATGCGCATACCGAAAGAGGAGATCGGCGCCTTCCCCGAGGCGGTGCGGTCTCAGACCATTACCGCGCTGCGCACCCAATATGCCGAGATCATGCGGCGCGAGGCCGAACAGATGAGCTCGCTTGGTGCGCGGCATCCGGCCGTCATCGAAATCCAGGCACAAGCCGAGCGGCTGCGGCACATGATCGAAGACGAGGTCCACCGCATCGCCCTTTCGGCGCGCAGCGAATACGAGAGCGCCCGCGCCAACGAGGCGGCGCTGGCCGCCAACCTGGAAAAGCTCAAGGGCAACGCCGTCACCACCAACGAAGCGATGGTGACCTTGCGCGAGCTTGAGCGCGATGTGGCCGCCAGCCGCGCGGTGTACGAGTCGTTTCTGGTCCGGGCCCGCGAGACCGGCGAGCAGGAACGGCTCGATACCAAGAATATCCGCGTGATCTCACGCGCCGACCCGCCGCTGCGCCGGAGCTTCCCGCCGTCAAACACACTACTCGCTGTAGGCGCATCGCTCATCGGAGTCTGCGCCGGCATCGGCATTGTCATGATGCGGGCGGCTGCGGATGGCTCGGCGCCCCGGCCGCGTCGTGCCGCCGAAAGTAGCACCCTACTGGGCAGACTGGCCCGAACAATGAGCGGATTGTCGGCCGCCGGCGCCGCACCGCCCGCCATTCCGATTCTCGCGAGGCTCCCGCACGCGGACACCTCGTTTGCGCTGAGTGCAGCGCAAGACCCGCGTTCGCGCTTCGCCAGGGAAATTGGTCAGGTGCTTGAGGCAATTCGTGCAAGTCAGGGCATGCACGACAACCCAAGCATTTTGGTCGTCGCAGCCGACGATGAAGACGATGCGGTCTCCGGCGCGCTTACACTTGCAGCCGCCGCTGCGATGAAAGGGCGCGTGCTGCTGATCGACACGGATCTCGACCGCCGAACGCTTGCGGCAATCGATGCGGACCGAAATGAAGGCGGGCTTGTCGATGTGGCTATCGGGCGCCGGAGGCTTTCGGAAGTCACGTTTCGCGATCGCGAAACCGGCATCCGTGTAACGTCGTTCGTCGCGCCGAACAGCCGGCGCTACCGGCGGATCATTGAAGCAGATATCGAGCGGGCATTCGATCAAACCAAACGCTTCGACATGGTGATTGTCGCCGCTCTTGGATTCGGCAGCGACCCCGGCACGCGTCTCTTCGCGCACCTCGTGGATCACATCGTTTTGGTCGCAGCAGCGGACCGGCAGGATCCGAGCGCGCTTGAGCAGTTTGCATTGCAGCTTGGACCGGGCGCCCAAAAAATCCTCGGTGCAGTGCTTACCGGCGTCGGCACAGCACACGGATTGAGGCCGGCGATGCTGCGGTCTGCATAACCGCCAAGCGAGGCGATCCTGACAAAGCTCGATCTGCTCCCGGCGCAACATTCAGCGATCGCCCCGGCGATCGACGCCGACATTCTTATCCGCGGCGTGCTCCTGGCTGCGGTATTTCTGCTGGTGTGGATTTCTTTTCGCCCGTTCGAGAACCTTTCGACGGCGCAAGAAGTCACCGAAGCCGGCAACGTTGTCAATCAAATCGGCTACTCGCTGCTGTTCTTGCTGCTCGCGGCGTGGTGCCTCGGCCACGATGCAAGCCGTTTACTGGTTCTCCTACGGCCGGTCTTGATCATAACGCTGCTCTGGTTCGCGTTGTGTGTTGCCACCTCCTGGGAACCGTCGCTGTCCGCCCGGCGATTTGCCTTTACTCTGGTGACGGTGGGGTTGGCGGCCATGGCGTTGCTGCTGCCCAAGAACATTCGGCATTTCAGCGATGTCCTGGCAGTCGTGGTGCTTATTGTGCTGGCAGCGTGTTACCTCGGCGTATTTCTCCTCCCCGAACAGGCGATTCATCAGACCACCGATTACATCGAACCGGAACTTGCTGGAGAGTGGCGCGGCGTGTTCTCCCACAAGAACCAAGCGAGCGCCGTCATGGTCCAGTTCATTTTCATCGGACTATTTATCGCACGGGTGCGTAGCGCGCGCCTCGGCGGTCTGATCGTCGCTTTTGCTTTGGTGTTTCTTCTGTTCACGAAATCCAAAACGTCGATCGCCATGCTGCCGATCACGTTAATCGTTTCGGCGCTGCTTACACGCATCCACAGACCGAGCCTGGGAATTTCACTCGTGCTGACCGTGGTAGTCGCGTTCAACATTTTGTCGATCGGCTCGATTTATCTCGAGCCGGTCCGTGATCTGCTCGATATGGTCTTGACCGATACGTCCTTCACCGGTCGAACCGACATTTGGCAATTTGCGCTGGATCGCGTGGCGGAGCGCCCCATTACCGGTTACGGCTTCGCCGCGTTTTGGGGCACCAAGCAAGTCGTCTATGGCATGAGCGGCGCTTCGATCTGGGCCAACACCGTCGCTCACGCGCACAATGCCTATCTCAATCTCGCTTTGACTGTAGGCATTCCCGGATCGATCTTGGCAACCCTCTGGCTTGTGGTACTTCCTGTTGTCGACTTTTTTCGATCGCCAGATGCGCCGGCCGCGGCGCCGCTCAAGATGCTGTTTCTTCGAGTCTGCCTGTTTGCGGCATTCGGCTCGTGCTTTGAGAGCATGCTGATCGAGGAGAGCACGCTCGGGCTCTTCCTCTTCATGGCCGCGTTCGGCCTGCGCCTGCTGTCGGTCTGGCGTGTAACGCCTTGACCGGGCAACAGCGGCCTGACTTTGGTTAACGGCGCCACTCGGTAGATGCTCCGATATCCTTTGCCGTCTTAAGCCTAACGCCCGCTTTAACTTTGTTTCCCGTGGCTTGCCGCCTAAACGTGGGCCGCGGGAGCGCCTTGTTCTTCCTGCTGCTCACGTGCACCGGACTGACAAACATGCCCGACTTCGAAGTCGATGATCGGAGAGTAAACTGATGATCCGGGGCGTCATCGCACAATGACCGGCTCAGTACCCAGCGTGTGCTTGTGCGTGCCGACTTTTCGCCGCCCTGATGGGCTGCGCAAATTGTTAGAGCACGTCGAGCGGTTGAACTATGCCGGCCGCTTCGAGATCATCGTGGTCGACAACGATGCGGAGGCCCGCGGCGGCGCGACTGTTGTAGAAGAAATCTCGCGGACATTTCGGTTCCCACTCACCTACATCGTCGAGCCCCGTCGCGGTCACACCTACGCGTACAATCGCGCTTTCATCAGCGCTTGTCGCGCGGTTCCGTCGCCAGACTACATCGCCGTGCTCGATGACGACGAATACCCCGATCCGAACTGGCTCACCGAGATGATCCGGGTGGTTTTGAAATATAACGTGGAAATCGTCGGCGGCCCGGTGTTCCCGGTTTTTGATGCACCGGATCACTGGCTTGCAAAAAGCGGCCTCTACGCGCCGACGCGGTTTGCGACCGGCCCTGTTTCAATGATCTACGGCACCGGAAGCATGGTGATACGGCGGTCCACGCTCGAACACTACCTCGACGAGCCTTTCAAGCACGATTACGCCTTCACCGGCGGGAGCGATGAAGAGTTCTTCTATCGTTGCCGCAGGGACGGGCGCAGCTCCGCGTGGGCCGACGATGCGCACGTCTTCGAAACAATGCCGCGGTCGAGAACCAGCGTCGGCTATGTTCTACGGCGAAGATTCCGCAAGGGCACCGGCGCGACCCGCGTCGAACGCAACTTCGCGGGCAGCACGGGCGGCGCGGTGCGCCGCTGGTGCAAAGCCCTCGGCCTGATCGGCTCTGCCGCCCTGATCCTGCCAATCACTGCCTTCGGCGGCCGACGCGCCGTCATGCGCAGTCTCACTCTGGCGGCCCGGGGGGCCGGACGGATCGCTGCGGAGTTCGGCATTCTCTACGAGGAATACCGATAGCTATGCTGGCGCTGCAAACCCTCGACCCGAACAGCGGCCAATTACCGTCCAGGGTCACCAACATGGCATCGCGGATCCTCGCACGCTGGAGCCGTAGCAAAGTGCTGGCCATGCGCTCGGGGCGACCGATGGTGACGTTCACCTTCGATGACGTGCCTGCTTCAGCCTGCGAACGCGGCGCGCGCATCCTTGAGCAGCACGGCGCGCGCGGCACGTTTTACGTCGCCGGCCGCGGCTGCGGGTCGGCGAACCCCGGCGGGCCCCTGCGTGCATCGATTGATCAGCTTCGCGCGATATGGGCGAGCGGGCACGAGATCGGATGCCACACCTTTTCGCATCCGGCGGTCCGCTACATGAGCTTTGACGAACTTGATTCGGAGCTTGATCAGAACCAGTCGGTCCTGAAAACAATCAGCAGCGATATCGTGGTGCGGAATTTCGCCTATCCGTACGGAGATATGTCGGTTCGCACCAAACGCTACCTCGAGACCCGCTTCGATTCCTGCCGTTCCGGTCATGCCGGAATCAACAAAGCGGTTGCCGACCTGGGCGCGCTCAATGCCTGGCCGTTGGATAATGCCTCGATTGATCGGCCGAAAATCACGGAACTAATAGCCGACACGGTGCGCACCGGCGGGTGGCTGATATTCTACAGCCATGACGTGGCGGACCAGCCAAGCAGGTTTGGTGTTTCGCCCAATCTGCTCGAATGGGCAGTCGACGCCGCAACGAACGCCGGATGCGTGCTCACGACCGTCGCCGAGGGCCTTCGGCTCATTAGCGAGCCGAAACAATGATGGAAGGCACGGCGCACAGCCATCCTGGCATCAAGCAAACGGGCGCTGACAACGGCGCCAGCGAGCCACCCGTGGATACGTCAACGACCCCCAGAGTCACAGTCGTCATTGCCGCTTACAATGCCGAGACGTTCCTCAGCGAAACGCTGGAAAGCGTTCTTGCACAAAGCCTGACCGAGATTGAGGTGATTGTGGTCGACGACGGTTCGACCGACCGCACGCCGGAAATCCTCGATGCCTATACCGAAAATCGCCTGCGCGTGCTTCATCAGACAAATAGCGGCGTCAGCGCGGCGCGAAATACCGGTCTCGCAGCGGCATGCGCGCCTTACGTTTTCTTCCTCGATGCCGACGACGTTCTGTTGCCCAACGCGCTTTCCCGGATGGTCACGGTCCTGGATGAAAGTCCACAGCGCGTCGCCTGCTTCGCCCATCACATCAGGATCAAGCAGGACGGTGCGGAATTGTCGGAGCGTGCTGATCTTGCCTGGAGGATGTTTCCCGCCCAGGACACACTCCGCTATCTCATCTCGAAGAACTTCATCGTCTGTGGCGCCATCTGCATCAGAACCGACGCCGCGCGCTTGGTCCGCGGCTTCAATCCATCGCTGAAATGGGGCGAGGACTGGGAGTTCTGGTGTCGGCTTGCCGTGCTTGGTGATTTCGCGGCCATGCGCGACGACGTCGTGCTTCTGTATCGCCAGCACTTCAGCAGCGCGAACTTTCGATTGAAAAATTCACCGCTTCGCCCGAATTTTAGGGCTATCGAGGCGGTCTACTCGAACCCGGCGATCCAGCAACGCTTTTCGCCCGGCGAATTGAAGCGCAGACGGCGGTTGGCTCAGATCGACGCGTTCTGGACCGGAGCCCGCAACGCCGGCGTCCACGGCCGGATGATCGAATTTTGGATCTGCTTGATCGTGGGCGCCCTCCGCTACCCTGACAGCGTCCTGCGGCCGCGCCTGGTTTATCTGTTCTTTCGCGCGTTGCAGCAGCAAATCGGACGCCCAGATGGCCGCCGCGCCAGTTCTTGAATAGGCCGACCTCACCTCGCCGCCAGCCTGCGCACCCCCAGGAACGACACGACCATAGTGCGGATGCCGGCGACGTCGAACAGCACAGCGGCTACTGCATAAGCAATACAGCCGGCAGCTGCCAAGTTTAGCAGCGTCAAGAATCCCTGTCCGCTTGACGCGGATTTGACCGCATAGGTGACGGCGGCCACTGCAAGGGTCGCCGCCAGGACCCGCGCCATTCCCCGGGCGTTGAAGGGCAGCCTGAAAGCCTTCCGCGACAGCGCGATCCCTATCACGATACCGAGCGCTTCTGCGATCAGCACCGCCGCCGCTGTTCCCGGCAATCCAAAGGCGAGCGTCAGAGGGAAAAGCAATGCAACATTCGCGACCATGATCAAGCTGTCGTGTACGACCTGCAGCAACGGCTTCTCAGCCAACTGAAAACTGACATGCAAATAGTATTGATTGATAGCACCGCACATCCGGCCTAGCGCCAGCACCGGCAGGAGCGCGCCGACGCTGGTCTGGAATTCGCCGCCGAGCAACGTGCCCGCAACCACATCTGCGGAGATCGCGAGCCACACCGTGACCGGCGCGATCAGCGCCAGCAAAAGTTCCGCGCCTTCCGCGAGCCGCGCGCGCGTAACGCCTGCACCCGCTACAGCGAGGTTACGAAACGCCAGCGGGAAAACCGCCGACGCAGCGCTCGCAGCCAAAACTGTGGCGACCTGACGGGTCAGGTCCGCCGCAAGGCCGTAGGAACCGGCGGCGCTTGGCCCCAACAGGTAAGCGACACCCAATCGATCCAGCGCACCATGCAGCGCAAAGGCCAGAGCGCCGAGCAGGAAGGGGAAACCGTACCGTACGAATTGCTTCAGGTAACCGATTGAGAAGGATTGCAGCGGCTTGGCGGCATTGCCTTGGAAGCTCAGGACATTGCCAATCAGGAAGCTCGTGCCGATCGCGAATAGCAGGCCGAGGCCTCCGCCACCGAGTTCGATCGCCGCGTATCCGAATGCAAGTCCCAGCAC
>JBAUGC010000861.1:0-9797 GCA_049679485.1 Xanthobacteraceae bacterium | reverse complement strand
TCGCCGTTGGTCGACTTCACCTCGAACACGCCGTCGCCGATTTCGAGAATGGAAACATCGAACGTGCCGCCACCAAGATCGTAGACCGCAATAGTGCCCGTCTTGCTCTTATCGAGCCCGTAAGCGAGCGCGGCCGCCGTCGGCTCATTGATGATACGCAGGACTTCGAGACCGGCGATCTTGCCGGCGTCCTTGGTCGCCTGACGCTGAGCGTCGTTGAAGTAGGCCGGAACGGTGATCACGGCCTGCTCGACCTTGCTGCCGAGATAGGACTCAGCCGTCTCCTTCATCTTCTGCAGGATGAAGGCGGAAATCTGCGACGGCGAATAGGTTTTGCCTTCAGCCTCCACCCAAGCGTCGCCGTTGGAAGCGCGGACGATCTTGTACGGGACAAGCTTCTTGTCCTTCTCTACCATCGGATCGTCATAGCGCCGGCCGATGAGCCGCTTGACCGCAAAAATCGTACGCTCGGGATTGGTGACCGCCTGGCGCTTGGCCGGCTGGCCTACGAGCCGCTCGCCCTCGTCCGTAAAAGCGACAATGGACGGCGTAGTGCGCATTCCCTCTGCGTTCTCGATGACCTTAGGCGTCTTGCCTTCCATCACCGCAACGCAGGAATTCGTGGTCCCTAAATCAATGCCAATGACCTTGGCCATGGTGTTAACCCTCTCTTTAACGGCAGGTCGGGCAGGCCCTAACGGCGCCCTTCGTCCGACCCCCTTTAGTCGCCTGGCCCATTTCCAGGCGGCATCCTTGGGTCATATAGGAGAGCATGATCGGGCTGCAAGACAGCTTCGTTCGAGCAAGTGTGCAATGACCGCCGGTGGCGCCGACCACAGAACGAGCGAGCAGATGAAGCCGCGGACGCACCTTTCCGGATTGCGCATCTATCCCGGATATCTCGACCGGGACGGACAGGCGGATTTGCTCGCTGCAGTCCACGGTGTCTTCGCTTCGGCACCGCCGTACACGCCGCGCATGCCGAAGTCGGGCCGGCCGTTTACGGTGCGCATGTCAAACTGCGGGCCGCTTGGATGGGTGTCGGACGAGAGCGGGTACCGGTATCAGCCGACCCATCCCGAAACCGGCCGGCCCTGGCCGTCGATGCCGGCAGCGCTCATCAGAATATGGGATGAGGTGGGCCAATATCCCAAGCCGCCGGAAGCCTGCCTCATCAACTGCTACGGTCCGGCTGCGAAAATGGGTTTGCACTAGGATCGGGACGAGGCCGACTTTGACGCGCCGGTGATCTCGATCTCGCTCGGTGACTCCTGCCTGTTTCGCGTCGGCGGCTTAGAACGCAGCGGACCTACCCGCGCCTTCCGGCTGAGCTCAGGCGATGTGCTCGTTCTCGGCGGCGCTTCCCGACTTGCCTTCCACGGCGTCGACCACATCTACCCGGGAACATCGCGCTTGCTCCCGCAGGGCGGACGGATCAATTTAACCTTGCGCCGGGTGGCGTGCGTCGCGCCCGACAGCTCCAGTTTCAGCCCTCAAGAGGCTTCGGTATGATCAGTCATGCCACCTACGGCTCTATCCGCGCTTTTTGTTTTGCTGCAGCGCTAGCGGCTATCGTCTCGACGACGCCCGCGTGGGCGACCGACGCGGTTTTCCCACCCGGTTCACGCATCGGGCTGGTGCCGCCACCAGGCATGGTGCCGAGCGATGCGTTCGACGGCTTTGCCGATCCTGCCAAGGATGCCGCGATCCTGATCACCATCCTGCCGGCGGCGGTTTATTCCCAGTTCCAGAAGACGATGGATACCGACGTCCTAAAGAAACAGGGCATCAACCTGGAAAAACGCGAGCCGATCAAGCTCGATATCGGCAACGGCTTTCTCTTCACCGGCCGCCAGGTGTCCGATAAGGCGCGTTACCGCAAGTGGTTGCTGGTCGCCGCGACCCACGATCTCACCGCACTTGTCACCGTCCAGGTCCCGCTGGACGACACCGTCTATTCGGATCGCATTGTCCGCGCAGCTCTCGCAACGTTATCGGTACGTCCCAATGTGCCGGAGGCTGAAGAACTCGGCCTTTTGCCATTTTCGGTCGCCGACCTCGCCGGCTTCCACGTTGTCGGCGTCCTGCGCGGACGCATGCTGTTGCTGAGCGATGGGCGCGGCGACAGTCCCGAGGACGCCGCCAAGGGCGCGCTGCAAGCCGGCGGTCCCGATGATGCGCGTCTGCTTATCGCCGCCTTGCCGGGCGGCCCTATCGAGCCCGATGACCACGCAAACTTTGCGCGGCTGTCGTTCAACGAAATCGGCGGCATCAGAGATGTCCGCGTGACGATGTCCGAGCCGCTTCGGATCGGCGGTCAGTCGGGATACCAGACCATGGCGGAGGCCAAGGACGCGCGCAGCGGCGCCGATGTCATGGTGATACAGTGGCTGCGTTTCGGCAGTGGCGGTTTCATGCAGATGATCGGCGTCGGGCGCGCCGAGTCGTGGACCGGCGTTTTGGCCCGGCTGCGGACGGTTCGCGATAGCGTCGAGCCGAAGTGAAACTTCGGGCGGTCGCCCGACACCGTCCTCAGGATTATTCCGAATCGGCCGTGGTGTTGTCGTTGGCCGATCGGGACGGGCGTGCAGACGAAGACGATGGGGGCGCAGTCCTGGGACCTCCCTTCGACACTCCGACCATGGCCGGCCGCAGCACGCGCTCACCGATCATATAGCCGGGCTGCACCACCTCGACGATGCTGCCCGCCGGCACCGACACGTCGGGCACTTCGTACATCGCCTGATGGACATTGGGATCGAATTTCTCGCCTTTCGGGGTGAACTGGCGCACGCCGCTCTTCTCCAGTGCCTTTAAGAGCTCGCGCTCGGTCAGTTCGACGCCCTCGATGAGCAATTTCACGCCGGCCTCAGCGCTGGCGCGCAGCGCGGGGGACACCGCATCGAGCGCGCGGCGCATGTTGTCGGCAACGGCAAGCATGTCGCGCGCAAACGATGTGACGCCGTAAAGGCGGGCATCGGTGACTTCGCGAGCGGTCCGCTTGCGCAGGTTTTCCATCTCGGCGAGCGTCCGCAGGAGCTTGTCCTTGAGGTCGGCGGCAAGCGCCGCCGCATCGGCCTCCGGAGCTGCCGCCGACGCCGGCGAACTGGCCTCCCGCGGCATACCCGCTGCATCCTCGGTGCGCGCGGTTTGTTCCGTCATATCGATACCCATCCGTTGCTGCCCCGGATATCAGGGCTCGACCGGCAAAAATCAAGCGCGTCGCCCTGGCAGTCGGGGCTTGCGTTAACCAGGTCAGCCCCCGAGCAGCTTGCTCACGACCTTGGCGGTGTAGTCCACCATCGGGATGATGCGGGCGTAGTTCAGCCTGGTCGGCCCGATGACGCCGAGGACGCCGACAATTTGACCCGAAGCATCATGGTACGGCGCAACAATCGTTGAAGAGCCCGACAGCGAGAACAATTTGTTCTCAGAGCCGATAAAAATCCGGACGCCCTCAGCCTGTTCGGCCCGGCCGAGCAGATCGACCACCTCACGCCGGGTCTCAAGGTCATCGAACAGCAGGCGTACCCGTTCCAGATCCGCCAGCACCTTAAGGTCTTCGAGCAGATGGGCTTGGCCGCGCACGATCAGTTTGCGTTCGTCACGCTCGCCGCCCGACCAGCTGGCGAGGCCCGCGGCAACAATCTTCTTGGTCAGCTCATCGAGTTCGGCCTGCCCCTCTGCCAGCCGCTGCTCGATTTCGTCGCGCGCTTCGGCCAGCGTGCGGCCGCGAATCCGCGCATTGAGGAAATTGGCGGCCTCGACCAGCGCCGAGGTCGGCAGACCCACCGCAATATCAAGGACGCGATTTTCAACCTGGCCATCCTCGGCGACCAGAACCACGAGCGCCCGCTCGGGCTCGAGCCGAACAAACTCGATGTGCTTCAGCCGCTGGTTCTGCTTCGCCGTGAGCACCACGCCGGCGGCACGGCTTAAGCCCGAAAGCAGACCGGAGGCTTCGGTCAGCACGGCTTCGAGCGATTTCGCCTGACCGCTGCCCGCGACTTGCGCTTCGATCGCGTTGCGGTCGTTTTCGGTGAGATCGCCGATCTGCATCAGCGCATCGACAAAAAATCGCAGGCCGATCTCGGTCGGCAGCCGGCCGGCGGAGGTATGCGGCGCATAGACGAGACCAAGCTGTTCGAGGTCGGACATGACGTTGCGCACCGAGGCCGGCGACAACGTCATCGGCAGAATGCGCGACAGATTACGCGAGCCGACTGGCTCGCCGGTCGCCAGATAGCTCTCGACGATCAGGCGGAAGATCTCGCGCGAGCGCTCGTTGAGCTGAGCGAGGCTCAGCTGGCTTGCGGCAAGTGGAAGATCGTGGCTGGCCAAGGTTAACTCCGGACGCTGGCGCAGAACTTACTTTGGATACTTGTTTGCAAGACTTGTCCACTTGCACCAGTTGTTTCAAGCCAAACCTATCGGCAAGACAATGACCAACGCAATCGAGCGTAGAAAGCAACCATAAAACAGTCCGGAACGGACGCTTTCGCGCATATGCTGTGCCCCAGATAGAGCATTGGCACCTACCGCGAAGGGCGCCGAGCGCTACGCCGCGCGGTTCGCTCGGCCGTTCGTGGCCGGCGTGCCTCTTAGCCGATTTGCTCGCGCTTCAAACGGGCCAATTGCGACAGGTCGCCGACGACTTGCTTCAAAGTATCCTGCTCAAGTTTGTTCGACGATAACGCGAAGCCGAGATAGCACCAGTTGATGATACGCGCGCGTGTCCCGGCTATGCTTGGCGGAATGCCGGCGTCGGTCAACAGTTTCCGCAAATAGCGGATCCGCTCCGCATCCACTGCTTCGACCGCGGCTCTTGCCCGCCCGTCCGCCGTAGCCCAGGCCCGCACCGCGCGTTCAATGCCGGTGTCGCGGGCGAAGGCGCGAGAGGCCAGCGCTTCCAGGCGATCGTCTGAGGCCTCCTCGATCTCATCAATGATGTTCTCCAGCGCGATCTCGCGCCAGCGCCGCAGGATCGCGGCGTGGAATGCCGATACATCGGCGAAGTGCCAATAGAAGCTGCCGCGCGAGATGCCGAGCCGGTTGGCGAGCGTGTCCGCCTTGAGTACGGAAAATCCGGATTTTGCCAGCGCCTTGAGTCCTGCGTTCACCCATTCTGCCGGTCCCAGTCGTTTGTCGGCCATTTCCATACACTGCTGTATTGACGTTTCAGGATCGCGGTGATATCCATTCTATACACTACTGTATGGAGTCGGGCAAATGCGCGATCTCGCCGTGCAACTGGCTGGAATTCTGGCTGTGGTCGCAGCCGTCGTGCACGGAGTGCTGGGCGAGACCAAAGTTTTTGCTCGCGCCCGGATCGAGCCGGAGTGGGTCCGGCGGTTAATCCGGCTGGTGTGGCTATGGGGCACGATCGCGTGCGTGAGTCTCGCGATTCTTCTCATTGCCGCGCCCAGGCTCGGTTCCGATGCCGCGCGCAACTGGATCATCGCAACCAGCATCGTCACGTTTGGCTTCGGCGCCATCGGCAACGCCTGGGCAACGCGGGGACGGCATTTCGGCTGGGTCGTGCTAATTATCCTGGTCGGCCTCGCCGCCTTCGGGCTCTGAGTCAGTTCGCACTCCCGCCTCCCTGCCCTTGTCGGCATTACCTCCCGCCCCTAAAACACTGGGCCAATAATCGCCGGCGCGGTACGTCCGCCGCCGCCAGGGAGGCTGAACCATGCGGCCGAGCCGCCGACAACCCGACGAATTGCGGCCCGTGTCGCTCGAACGCGGCGTTGTAAAATATGCCGAAGGTTCGTGTTTCGTCAGATTCGGCGATACCCATGTTCTGGTCACCGCGACGCTCGAAGATCGCCTGCCGCCGTGGCTCAAGGGCCAGGCCCGCGGCTGGGTCACTGCCGAATATGGCATGCTGCCGCGCGCCACGCTGGAACGGACCCGCCGCGAGGCTTCCGCCGGCAAGCAGAATGGCCGCACGGTCGAAATCCAGCGGCTGATCGGCAGAAGCTTGCGCTCAGTCGTCGATCTGAAAGCGCTCGGCGAGCGCCAGATCACCATCGACTGCGACGTCATCCAGGCCGACGGCGGCACCCGCACCGCGTCCATAACCGGCGCCTGGATTGCGCTTTATGACTGTCTCGCCTGGATGAAAACGCGGCAGATGATCGAACAGGAGGTTTTGCGCGACCATATCGCCGCCATATCCTGCGGCGTATGCGGCGGCGTGGCTGTCCTCGATCTCGATTATGCCGAAGACTCGAAAGCCGAAACCGACGCCAATTTTGTCCTCACCGGCTCGGGCAATATCGTCGAGGTGCAAGCCACCGCCGAGAAGGTACCGTTCTCGGAAGAGCAACTCACCACACTGCTTGCTCTCGCTCGCAAAGGCGTCACCAAGCTCATCGATCTGCAGAAGATGGCGGTGATGTGAGCCACGGAGATCATCGCCGCATTACCGGACGCCTCGTCATCGCCACGCATAACCCGGGTAAGCTGAAAGAAATGCGCGAACTGCTGGCGCCGTATCGGATCGACGCCATATCAGCAGCACAGATGGACCTTGGCGAACCCGAAGAAACCGGAACGACATTTCGCGCCAATGCGCTTATCAAGGCGCAGGCCGCCGCGCGCGCATCCGGCCTGCCGGCGTTTGCCGACGATTCCGGACTTGCGGTTGACGCACTCGGCGGCGATCCGGGGGTTTATTCCGCGCGTTGGGCGGCCCCGGAGCGGAATTTTGGTCTGGCGATGCAGACGGTTGAAGACAAGCTCCGCGAACGCGGCGCGATGACTCCGGAGCGCCGCCAGGCGCATTTCATCTCGGCGCTGTGTGTCGCGTGGCCGGACGGTCATGTCGAGGAGTTCGAGGGACGCATTGACGGCGCCCTGGTTTGGCCGCCGCGGGGCGATAAGGGTTTTGGTTACGATCGGATGTTCTTGCCGGATGGCTACACGCGCACCTTCGGCGAAATGAGCGGCGAGGAGAAGCACGGCCTGCCCCCGCGTGGGACCGGCCTGTCGCATCGCGCCCGCGCCTTCCTCAAGCTTGCGGAGGCGTGCCTTGAACGATGAGCCCGCAGCTTTCGGCGTTTACATCCACTGGCCGTTCTGTCTGTCGAAATGCCCGTATTGCGACTTCAACAGCCATGTCCGCCACGCTGCGATCGACGAGGAGCGCTTTGCTCGCGCCTTCGCGGCCGAGATCGCGGCGACCGCCGAGCGCGTACCCGGCCGCACGGTTTCGACGATCTTCTTTGGCGGCGGCACGCCCTCGCTGATGCAGCCGGCAACGATCGGCGCGGTGCTCGATGCTGTCGCGCGTCACTGGCATGTCGCGCCGGACGCCGAAATCACGCTCGAAGCTAATCCGACCAGCGTCGAAGCCGCGCGCTTTCGCGGCTATCGCTCAGCCGGCGTCAACCGCGTGTCGCTTGGCGTGCAGGCGCTCGATGACCGGGCGCTTGGCGCGCTCGGGCGCCTGCATTCGGCACGCGAGGCGCTCGACGCGGTGGCGATCGCGCGCAGCGTGTTCGAACGCTACTCGTTCGATCTCATTTACGCGCGGCAGCAACAGACACCGCAGCAATGGGCGGAGGAACTGACGCGGGCGCTTGCCGAAGCAGCCGAACATCTTTCGCTCTACCAGTTGACCATCGAAGCAGAGACGCCGTTCGCCACGCTTCATGCCACTGGTAAGCTGATTACTCCGAACGATGACACGGCCCGCGCGCTCTACGACACCACGCAGGAGGTATGCGCCGCGCATGGCCTGCCCGCCTACGAAATTTCCAATCACGCGCGGCCCGGCAGCGAGTGCCGGCACAACCTGGTCTATTGGCGTGCGCAGGAATATGCCGGCGTCGGGCCCGGCGCGCATGGTCGACTAAACATTGGTCGGCTCGACATCGATGGCTCGCGGCACGCGACCGCGACGGAAAAGCGTCCCGAAGCGTGGCTGCACCGCGTCGAGCGCGACGGACACGGCCTGATTACCGACGACGAACTGACGCGCGAAGAAATGGCCGACGAGTTTCTGCTGATGGGGTTGCGGCTCGCCGAAGGCATCGACCCGGCGCGTTATACGGAACTGATGAACCGCCCGCTCGATCCGGCACGCATCGCGGCGCTGCGCGAGCACGGCCTGGTCGAGACGACCGACGCAGGCCGCCTTCGCGTCAGCATGCCGGGCTTTCCCGTGCTCGATGCTGTCGTAGCCGATCTCGCGGCGTGAAGGTCTAGGCCGCGGACATCGCGGCTTCTCCCTGGCAGGGCCACACTATTCGCGCCGCCGAGCGTGGCAATGAATTTTCGCCTTGCGCCGTCAGAGTGACTAAGCCAGGGGGACGGCGCCCAGAGAACGCATGAACATCTGCATGCCGTAGTGGAAGGCGATGAAGGCGCCGAGCTCCATGATCTGCGCTTCGCTCCAATACTGCTTCATTTCGTCGTAGAACGATTTGTCCAATTGATTGGCGTCAAGGAACATCAGGTCGGCGTAGCGCAGCGCGCATTTCTCGGCGGCGCTGAAGCCCTTGGCGTCATCCTCGTAGGCAAAGCATCCGTCGTCGATACGCTGCTCGGTCAGGCCCATAGCGCGCGCCTTCGCCGAGCGGAGGCTCGCGAAATATTTGTCGTTGGCAAAGCGCGCCAGCAGAATACGCATGATCTCCTTGAGCCTGTGGTCAACGTTGCCCTGGGCATGACTCATGATGAGCGCACGCATCAGCGGTACCGCCTGCTCCGGCGCGCGGGCGAGGATGCGCGGAAACAAATCGTCGGGCACGCCGAGCACCTCGGCTTCGGCCATGAGGGCGCGTAATTCCGGATCGGCGATCGCCTCTTTCGGCAGCGGTGCAATGTAGGTCATTCCGCCGCCTCCGCTTTGCCGAGCGAGACCGGCGCTGCGCCATAGAGTTTCTCCGATTCGGCTTGGCTTACCAGCCGGCCGTCGGGCGAGAACAGTGGGTAGAATTTCAGGGTGCCGAAAAACGTATGATAGCCGAGGTTGAAGCCGATGAAGGCGCCGAGCTCGACGATCTCGTCGTCGCTGTAGTGGCGGCGCAGCTCATCGAAAAACGCGGCGTCGACCGCGTCGGGATTGGCCGACATCAATTCGCTGTAGCGCAGCGCAATCTTCTCCGCCGGCGTGAAATGCGCGCTCGCGGCATAATTATCGACGCCTTCGTCGAGCAGCGCTTCCGACAGTCCCTGTCGCTTCGCCGAAGCAGACCGGACATTGCCTCAATAGGTGCAGGCCGCGGCGCGCGACAGCTGCACGCGGATGACCTCTT
Organism: Xanthobacteraceae bacterium; assembly: GCA_049679485.1. Lineage (GTDB taxonomy): Bacteria > Pseudomonadota > Alphaproteobacteria > Rhizobiales > Xanthobacteraceae > BOG-931. The sequence continues at coordinate 531 of JBAUGC010000861.1, read as the reverse complement.
TGAGCTTGTGGGGAATGCGGCCCTTGTTGAAGCAGGCGTCCCAGGCCACGAACATCGCCTCGCACAGATCGATGTTGTGACCCATCATGGCGTGGAAGCCGGGATCCGGTGCGCGGTGCTCCAGACACTTGTCGATATACGGCTTGAGCTTGGTGGCCCGCAGCGTTTCGATGTCGAGCATGGTTATATTCGCCATAATAGGCTCCAATGACCTCGTATGATTAGTATACGATCACCGGTCGGAGGGTGCAAAGCGGCGTTTAAGATTGGTCACGGATAAGCCGCCACCTCTGGGCGAGGTATTTAGCCCCGGCCTGTTCCAAGGCGGGCTTTACGCCATGTCACTAATTTCCACGTCGACATCATTCAACCCGCAGCGTTTGTGGTTGGGACGAACAACAAGATTATCGTCTCCAGCTACAGCGACGGTCCATTGGGACGAATTGAAGGCGCCGATGTGGGGAGCCTGATCCGATTCTACGAAGCGCGAAAGGGTCAATAATCGAGAGTCAGTGCTCTGCCTGACTTCCG
>JBAUGC010000860.1:0-3942 GCA_049679485.1 Xanthobacteraceae bacterium | reverse complement strand
CAGCGATCCGATGATGGTGGTCGACGCCGAACTGCGCGTGGCCGGCGTTGAGCGGCTCCGCGTCGTCGATGCCTCCGTCATGCCGACGATTACGTCCGGCAACACCAACGCGCCGACCATGATGATCGCGGAGAAGGGCGCCGCGTTCATTCGCGCCGCCGCCAAAGGGCTACAGGCTTGAACGCGGCCTTGCGCGCGAAAGCGATACTCAGCGATCCCGCCGCCGAGTGGATGCGGATCGAAAAGGAGTCCGGCGACGCGGCTTATCTGTTGTCGAGCTACGTCGCTGTGCTTGCGCTCATCCCGGCAGTTTTCGGTTTCGTTGGCGCGTGTATCGTCGGCGCTGTCGTGCCCGGGCGCGGTCTGGTGCGCGCGTCGATCGTGGATGGATTGTTCGGCGCGGTGTTCGGTTACGTGGTGACGTGCGCCACGGTGCTCATGCTTGGGCTTCTCATCCGTTTGCTGGCGCCGCTGTTCGGCGGTCGCGGGGATTTCAACAACTCCTTCAAGCTCGCGGTGTACGCCTACACGCCAGTCTGGCTCGCAGGGATTTCTTTGTTGGCGCCGGGCGTGCGCTTCCTTGGACTTACCGGCTTTTACGGTGCGTATATCCTCTGGACGGGCCTGCCGCAGCTGATCAAAATACCGGAGCGGAAGGTACTGAGTTTTACTGCGGTGATCGTCGGATGCGGCTTTGTGCTGGCCATGATCGGCAGTATCGCCCAACGCAGGCTGTTCGGATCGGCCCTGTTCTAAAAGGGAAGCAGAGCCCGGAATTTCGCAGCGAGGCAATGTCAGGGCGCCATCAGCACCTGGCGGCACGCCGCCGGCAGGCTTGCCATCGTCAGCTGGTGCCTGGGCTTCGACGGCTCGGTAGAGATTTGCGGGTGCAGGTTCGCTTCCGAGAACCAGTGATCAAGCTCGTGCCCGCAGCCGTCCTCCGCACCGGGCGGCGGTTGCGGTTCGCAACCTGGGCTGTCGGCTGGACAATAGATGCGGACATGGAAGTGATAATCATGTCCCCACCACGGCCGCACTTTCGCGAGCCAGCCGCGATCCGATCCGGCCTCGCGGCACAGCGCCTTTTTGATCGCCGCATTGACGAAGATACGCTCAACGCTCGGATCCTCCGCGGCGGTGCGAATGAGTTCGGTGTGCTTGTGCGTCCACACTTTTGGATCAACGTCGAGGCGGTCAGGGCGGACGACCTCGGTGGCGGACATGAATTCGCGCTCTTCGTTTGACAGCGTGCGGTCGGGCATCGGCGTCAACCAGATGTCGGCGTCGAGGCCGACCTGATGGCTGGCGTGGCCCGTCAGCATCGGGCCGCCGCGCGGCTGTGAAATGTCGCCGACCAGTAGCCCGTTCCAGCCGACCTTTTTGGCGTTTTGCGCGAGCCGCTCGAGGAAGGCGATCAACCGCGGATGCCCCCAATTGCGATTGCGCGACAGCCGCATCACTTGCCACGTCGGGCCGTTGATCGGCAGCGCCACAGCGCCGGCGAGGCAACCCTTGGCATATCCACCGATCGAGCGCGCGGCGAGCGGGACCGGTGTGGTTTCACGCCCGAACAGCTCTCGCGCCGGAGTCGTCGGCGAATCGGGATGTTCAAGCGGCGGCAGCGGCTTGTTCTCCAGCGTGCCGGGGTCCTGCGCCAGCGCCGGGGAGGCGGCGAGTAAAAGCACCAGAGTAAGGCGAAGCGAAAAGCGCATCATCCATTCTCCGCGGTGGCATGCTGGGCCGGAATTTTCAGCCGGAACGCGACGCGGCGCGCCCGGTGCCGATACGCTGCCGCTATTAGCTCGCGCTGTCCAGACGCGAACAGGTCGCACTCGTTCCCGTGCCAGGCCAACAGCCGCCGTTCGGTCTCCGCATGGGACTCGATACTGCCGTCGTGGAGGATGTGACCGACGGCACATCCGCGCTCGGTGAGGCTGCGCGCGACGAGCAGGCAGCGGTGGCAATCGAGCGGCTCGCGCTCAGCGCACATCAGGCAAACCCGCGACCGGACTGCGGCGTCGATCAACCGATCGATGCCGGCCTGATATTGCGGCTCCATCGCCATCGCCTCGTAGTCGGCGATGCCGTCGCGAAAGAGTCTGTCGTAACGCGGTCGGCCGCCGAGCCAGTCACCCATCGGCGTATAGGCGATGCCATCGCGCGCCAGACGTGCCTCCAGGTTCGTTTTCGAGAACCACGGAAATCGGCGCGAACTCGGCATTGACCGCACGTCTATGACGGCATTCACGCCGGCTTCGTGCAGCATGGTCACGAAGCGGTCTACGGGAATGTTCGAATGCCCGATACTGAAGAAATCGAACGCGTGCATCTTCGATAAAATCTCCAAAATCTCCGGGCCGTTGTTATCGCATCCACCCTATTTGCGTTTCCCGCTTTACAGTCACGGCGCGGCGCCACCATAATTGCCGGCGCGAAAAGGGCTTGCTCGCTGTGCGCCGTGTTATTGCCGCTACCGCGATTCTGTCAGTCGTTTTGGTACTCGCTGCGCAACGCGCACAAGCTGACGTGCTGGTGCGGGTCGATCGAGCCAGCCAAACCATGCAGGTCAGTGCCGACGGCGCCTACCTCTATACGTGGCGGGTTTCAACCGGCAGGCCGGGCTATGGCACGCCGGCCGGCGTCTTCCATCCGCAATGGATGGCCGCACGCTGGTTCTCACGCGTCTATTACAACTCACCGATGCCGTACTCCATCTTCTTCTACGGCGGCTTCGCCATTCATGGCAGCTACGATATTGCGCGGCTTGGCGGCCCGGCCTCCCACGGCTGCATCCGCCTGCATCCAAATGACGCGGCCGTGCTTTACAGTTTGATTCAAAGAGAAGGAATGCGAAACGCCACCATTGTCGTGCAGTAGGCACCGGCCGTGGCCTGGTTCCGAAAATCATCTTCCCATGGCGCCCGTTTCGCGAGCGGCAGCGGAGCAAGGTCATCACAAACTATCGGGCAAGTCCGAGCACAATCAGCAGCGCGCCGTCCAGACGATCCTTCGTCGCTGCATCGATCTGCCCGATAACACGGCGAATCCGCTCGCGGCGCTGGGCGAAAATCTTATCGGTCATAATCTGCGAGCGAACGCGCAGCCCATTGCCGGGCGCGGGCTCTACTATCGGCCGCAGCCTTGGATTGGGACTTGCAATCACGTCGGACGACAAAGGGCAGGCTATGACGGTGGTTGTATTTTGCCCGAGTTCGTCGGCTTGAACGATGATGCCGGGACGAGGTCTTCCCAGTTCGCCTGGAACGACCATCAGTACTAAATCGCCGCGGCTCAGCGCCATTCGCTCCAGTCGTACGCGGCATCGATCCAACTATCGATGGCGTCGTTATCGGGGTGTTGTGCAAGAAGTTCGCCTTCGCGCCGGATCGCCGCGAGGACTTGTCGGTCGCGCAAATCGGGGACCCAATGCTGCACCGGCCGCAAACCCTGCGCGCGCAAACGCTTTCGCCGAGCGCTCATGCGCTCCCGCGCTGTCTTTGGTTTTGACTTCCGGGCCTTGGTGGGCATTGTTGGTCTCGCCGTCGTCGTAACATGTTACGCTTAAGCAATGGATCAATGCAAGCGGCGGGGCTGCGCTCCGCGGGGCGGATAAACAGCATCGTTCTCGCGACGCGATCCGCGCCCGAGTCATGCTCGTCATTGCGAGGAGCCAACGGGTCCGGCCCGAAGTGGCCGGCCCGATGACAAGCTCCGCGACGAAACAATCCAGCGGGGCAGTGCGTGCCAGCTTCGTTGTCCTATATAAACGAAACCGCCCGACCGGATTGCTTCGCTTCGCGCGCAATGACGACCAAGGAAAAAAGGGAAGCGGAACGCCGACAAACGTGTGTCCAACCTCCGCATCTCGCGATGCGGCGCGCACCGTCGGGTGCGCTCGCCTGTCGGCGTTCCACCGCGGCTCTTGCGTCAGCGAGCGAACGC
>JBAUGC010000859.1:0-1509 GCA_049679485.1 Xanthobacteraceae bacterium | reverse complement strand
CGATAAAATAACGCTGGCGGTCGCCAGCAGCAGAATCAGCGCGCGTCTTCGGCTGAGGCTTTTAATATCGACATGCAGGCTCCCGGCGAACAACAGCAGCGCCAGCACGCCGTCGAGAAAGAAGCGGGGCAGATCGGCCGCCGCGAACGTGGCGCGAAACCAGCGCATGATATGCAGATGAAAGACATGATCGCTGGTGACGATGACCGCCGCCAGCGCCAGTGAACCGAGCAGCATGGCGATCGCCGGCGGCAGCTTCGCCCACAAATAGTTGACGCAACCGATCACCGCTCCGAGCGCGAGCAGGATCGCCAACAGGTTGGCCGGTTCCAGCGCTTTTCCCATGCCGCCGCGAATTTCCGGCCAAGCTTCGTCGAAACGGGCGGCTTTGCCTAGCCACGCTGGCGCACTAGATTGGCCACAACGGGAGTTTTCGCATGTCGATTTCGCAAAACGGGCCCCTTCGCGTCGGTGTCGGCGGCCCGGTCGGCTCTGGCAAGACCGCGCTGATGGATGCTTTGTGCAAGCGGTTGCGCGACCGCTACGAGATCGCTGCAATTACCAACGACATTTACACCAAATGGGACGCCGAATATCTGGTGCGCTCTGGTGCGCTGGTGGCGGACCGCATCGCTGGCGTCGAGACCGGAGGCTGCCCGCACACGGCAATCCGCGAGGATGCTTCTGCCAACCTCGCCGCTATCGCCGACATGCAGCAGAAATTCCCGACGCTCGATCTGGTGCTGATCGAATCCGGCGGCGACAATCTCGCCGCGACGTTTTCGCCGGAGCTCGCCGATCTCACCATCTACGTCATCGACGTCGCCGCTGGCGATAAGATCCCGTCGAAGGGCGGGCCCGGCATCACCCGCTCGGACCTGCTGGTGATCAACAAAGTCGACCTGGCGCCTTACGTCGGGGCGTCGCTGGAGACAATGGAGCGCGAGAGTAAGCGCATGCGGGGCGCACGGCCGTTCGTGTTCACCAATCTTCGTGCCGGCAAGGGTGTCGATGAGATCGCAAGTTTCATTGAGGAGAGGGGCGGCCTCGGCGCGGCCTAAGACCCTCCTGAATCACTGAGGAGGGTTGCGATGGCTAGAAACGTCGGCTCTGTCTTTCTGATAGCCGCCGCGTTTCTCGTCTGCATCGGCACGCAAGTGTCCGCCCAAGGCCGGCGATATTCGCTCGCGCCGATTGCTCCGTTCCCTTGCGGCGCAGTGAGCTTACAAGGCAACAACATTACCTTCCGCGAGACCATTGTCTTCGTCTGCAACTGCAAGGAACAGCTGGAAATGCCGGCCGGCAGCATCATGGGCATCAACGCTATTTGCGATGGGACAACGCTGATACTTCATTACGACTTTGGGCAGAGAAACAGCTTGTTTGATATTTTGCACCGGCGCTGCGGAAGGTCTCGCCCGCGCATGTGACTGCGGCGTTCCCACTCTCCCTGACCTGACCTGGGCTGCCTGAAATTATTGCGGTTACCAGCGCAGTTAACAGTATGGA
>JBAUGC010000858.1:0-3880 GCA_049679485.1 Xanthobacteraceae bacterium | reverse complement strand
CAGGGAGGCAATCACATGAAACGCAGCACCGATCGTATCATCACCACTCACTCCGGCAGCCTGTCGAGGCCCGCCGATCTGATAGCGCTGAACCGGGCCCGCGCGCAGGGAGAAAAGGTGGATGATGCGGTTTACGCAAAGACCCTCGGCGCGGCCGTCGCCGATGTGGTGCGCAAGCAGCACGAGTTCGGCGTCGACATTCCCGATGACGGCGAGTTCGGCAAGCCGATGGCGGCTAACTATGACTATGGCGTCTGGTGGAATTACGCCTTCGCCCGGATGGCAGGGTTCGTCCCGGCGGAGTCGGTCCCGGAGTCACAGCATAAAAAGTCGAGCGTCGCCGATATGGCGCTGACGACGATGACCAATCGCCGCGACTGGCAGAAGTTCAGCGAATTTTATCAAGATCCGGAATCGACCGGCACCTTGCTCGGCAGCGCGGCGCGGCGCCGCCCGCGGCGCCCGGTTTGCACGGCGCCGATCAAATACATCGGGCATGCAGCGATTGCCGCCGATATCGCCAACCTGAAGAAAGCGATGGCGGCAGCGGGCGCGGAGGAGGGCTTCATGTGCTCGATCGGGCCAGGAAGCTTCGCCCGCGGCGAAGACCTCCACTACAAGACCGAAGAGGAATTCGTCTTCGCCGCCGCCGACGCGATGCACGAGGAATACAAAGCGATCGTCGATGCCGGAATCGTCCTGCAAATCGACGATCCAAGCCTTCCGGACAACTGGGACATGATCAATCCGGAGCCGCCGCTTGCCGAATTCAAGAAATTCGAGCGGGTGCGGATCGAGGCGCTCAATCACGCTTTGCGCGGCTTGCCTGCCGACCGGATCCGTTTTCACATCTGCTGGGGGAGCTGGCACGGGCCGCACACCACCGACATACCGTTGCAGGACATCGTCGACCTCGTACTCAGCGTCAATGCTGCCGCTTATTCGGTGGAGGCAGGCAATGTCCGCCACGAGCACGAATGGCGCGTCTGGAAAGACGCGAAGCTTCCGGACGGCAAGCTGCTGATTCCCGGCGTCGTCAGCCACGCCACCAATATCGTCGAGCATCCCCAGGTCGTCGCCGACCGCATTGTGCGCTATGCCAACATTGTCGGCCGGGAGAACGTCATCGCCGGGACCGATTGCGGGTTTGGCGGCCGCATCCACCCGCAAATCGCCTGGGCAAAACTTGAGGCGTTGGCCGCGGGCGCGCGCCTCGCGACCAAGGAACTCTGGCGTTAGCGAGGCTGCGTCGTCGCGCGGGCTTTCCTGCCCAAGGAGGAATCTGGTAAGCCACAGTTGCGCTCGGGGCGGTAAGGAGATGGTCCATGGCTATGGCTGCGGGCGATATCGAGCGGCTGATCCGGACCAGCATTCCGGACGCCCAGGTGACCATCCGCGATCTGGCGGGTGATGGCGACCATTACTCCGCCACTGTCATCGCCGAGTCGTTCCGCGGCAAATCCCGCGTGCAGCAGCACCAGATCGTTTATGCCGCGCTCAAGGGCGAAATGGGCGGTAAACTGCATGCGCTGGCACTGCAGACCGGCACGCCCGAGCGGTGATGCTGCCGCCGTTGCCGCGTGGGATGGCCTTCTTTCCGTTTGGTTTCGGTTGGAAGTCCATCCCCCTGGTAAGGGTGAAGATAGTCATTTCGTTTTCCGGACGAAATTGACCATCCGGGCTAAATTGATGGCATGGGCTTTGCTGGCGTTTTGGGTTACATATATTCAGGCTTAGCAACGTAGAGAGTCGACGTTCTAGCGGCGACCGCCAACAAGGAAGACTGCGATGTCCATCGAGCAATTCATTGACAACGAGGTGAAGGCAAACGACGTGGTGCTGTTCATGAAGGGCACACCGCAGTTCCCGATGTGCGGCTTCTCCGGTCAAGTTGTGCAAATCCTCGATCATATCGGCGTCTCGTATAAGGGCCTCAATGTGCTCGAGAACGATGACCTGCGCGGCGGCATCAAGTCCTACTCCAACTGGCCGACGATCCCGCAGCTCTATGTTAAGGGCGACTTCGTCGGCGGCTGCGACATCATCCGCGAGATGTTCCAGGCCGGCGAACTGCAATCGCTCCTCAAGGACAAAGGCATTGCGCTAAAGGAGAGCGCCCAGGTCTAGGGTCGTCGCCGGGACATGCTTAAAGATGATTGTGGCCGGGCTTGTCCCAGCCAAGTCATTTTAGGGCCGGACTTTTGAGCGCGGTCACCGCATGCGATTGGCAATCAGGAACACGATCGCCAGTACGATGGCGAGCCCGACCAGGCTCTGCGAGGGAATTGCGGCGGCGAACTTTATCACGTTGTCCGCGACACCGGAAACAAACACGCCCGAATTGGCGCCGAGGATCAGATAGAGCAGCATGACGGCGAGCACCGTCAAAAATCCGATCTCGACGAATGCCCAGAGGTATTGTTTGGCCTTTTGTAGATAGTCCAGCATCGCACGCCCTCACGAACGCATTCGCTTCAGCTCGAAGCGCTTGGCGCTCTGCAATTTTCCGGAGCGGGACTTTATTCAAGGCGTTGGGTGGGAGAGTTCTCGCCACCCAACGTTGGCACACGTGTGTTGTAACTTGGCTGCGGCGTTAGGCCATCCGCCGCGAAGAGAACAGCCAGATGATCACGCCAAGCGCGATCAAACCGACCAGGCCGGCATCACCGAGGCTCTTGACGAGCGCCATGATGTTGGCGGTGACGTTGCCGAAGAACGGTAGATTTGCTCCAACGAGGAGCGCCGCGACGATTGCCAGCGCCAACAGCATCAGCCCGATTTCCGTCAACGCGCCGATCCAGCTTTTTACCCTTCCTAACGCATCCATGTACGTTCTCCCCTTAAGTTTGTTAAACAGCCCCGTGCGAACGCTTTCACGATAGATGCACAGCTTGCCGCCGAAAGGTACGCGGGAGAAATTGATTGTTCAAGTTATGACCAAAGAAGAGGTGCATAACTCAGCGCTGCGCTGCATCGCAGTCGGCGATGCCGCAGTGCAGCACCGGTCGCTTTGATTCGCTCAAGGCGCAGGAAATCTCCCACGCCGCCTGGTTAGCGTGAATAGTACTCGACGACGAGGTGCGGTTCCATCACGACCGGATATGGCACCTCGCCGATGCCCGGCACGCGTGATAGCTTCGCCGTCATCTTCGAGTGGTCGACCTCGATGTAATCCGGCACGTCGCGCTCGGCGAGTGCGGTCGCTTCCAGCACCAAAGCGAGCTGCTTCGACTTGTCCTTGACCTCAATCAGATCGCCGACCTTCACGCGAAAGCTCGGGATCGTCACCCGCCGCCCATTCACCTTGACGTGGCCGTGGTTGACGAACTGACGCGCAGCGAACACGGTGGGCACGAACTTCGCCCGATAGATCATGGTGTCGAGCCGGCGCTCCAGGAGCCCGATCATGTGCGCGCCGGTATCGCCCTTGAGCCGCCGCGCCTCGTCGTAGATGCCGCGGAAGTGCCGCTCCGACATGTTGGCGTAATAGCCCTTGAGCTTCTGCTTGGCGCGCAGCTGCACGCCGTAATCGGAAAGCTTGCCCTTGCGGCGCTGGCCGTGCTGGCCCGGGCCGTATTCGCGTTTGTTGATTGGCGACTTGGGGCGGCCCCAGATATTCTGGCCTAACCGGCGGTCGATCTTGTACTTCGCCTCATGGCGCTTGGTCATTCGCGTCCTCGCTGATTGCGTTAGGGCATGACCTTGTCCGAGAGCTGGAAATGCTGTTCGGGATCATGCCGCCTGGCTGAGGATCGCGCCCTCCTCCTGTCTCTCCGCCTCTTACCGCGAGGGGGGAAACCGACAGGCTTGCCGCCGAAGCGCCGGCGCAAACCGCGGGTCGCGAAACACGGCGCGGGCCGTATCGGGCCGCGCCGCGCCC
>JBAUGC010000857.1:0-4198 GCA_049679485.1 Xanthobacteraceae bacterium | reverse complement strand
CTGTTGAGCTTTCAGCCATGCCGGCAAATCTGGAACGCCCCGCGCTTTACTATGGCGACACACCAACCTTCAAGGAAATCCTCAAAGAGATTAGCAGCTGGATCGACCGGCTGTAATTGGCGGGCCGAGTCGTTTCGCGGAAGTGGAAAAATGCACCAGGCAAAGCTAGACTTCGGCTCCGTCTACTCCGAGCTAGCCCAGCTGTCGGGCATAGCTCATCGTCGCGGCGAAGATTTCATCCGAAGTCGCAACCTCACCCTCGATGTCAATAAGTGACGCATCATGACGCATTGTGTGCGAGACTTTCAGCAAATGCCTTTGCATACGTCTTGCGCGTCTCTTGATCGACGAGAATGAGTGCCTGGTTTTGGGCTATGTTGGGATTGTCGCCTTGACGGAAGCGTTTGGCCTCGTGCGCGTTGTAAGCGTCCGTGCCGATGAACGCCCGTAGCTCCGGGCGCTGAAGCAGGCTGCAGACATCATGGTAATGTCGCATGAGTTCAACAGGCGATTCCTTCTTTTCCTGTTGCTTGCGAAACTTTGTCGAGATTGTTTGTAGCTTCTCGACGAAGGTGTAGCGGGGATCGTAACAAACGACGGCTTTTAAGGCCAGAGGCTCATATGTTAGCTTCAAAATTCTTCGAGGCCATTAAACGTTTCAGGAACAAAACTATAAGTACCGCAAAGCCTGTTTATGGCATTCCTACAGCCAAATTTGATGTTTCGAGGCTGACTGAGACTGTTAAGGCCGACATTAGGAAAATTATAATTCTTCTTGAGGGCATACACGGAAATCACTTCGATCAGGTCTATGAAGCGGCTCTGCGCTCAATATCCGCAGGTCGGGATTTGAGCTCGCTTTATAATGCCCTCATGCAAATGAACATCAACGGCATGACAAAACGCAGAGCAGCGGAGATAGCACTTCTTCTGAACAACAAAGCTACGGCACTCATGAACAGAGAGCAGCAGGAGTCACTCGGTATAAAGTTCGCGCTCTGGCTTTACTCTGGCGCACCTTGCGAAATAAATCCAAAAGAACCAACAGGCCAGGATGCCGCTCACAAGGCTGCAAATGGGAAGCCATTCGATGTTAGCAGCGGAATGTTTCTGGACGGCAAATGGACGTGGCCCGGAGTTGAGCCAGGATGTCGATGCGTGTCGAAATCAGTCGTCCGCGGCTTTTCATGAACTTTCCGCATCGAAACCTTGGCCTTTGCCATAGCGCCACCTCAGCTCACCACAGTGGCATTGAACGAGTATGCGAAATAGTGCGCAACAACCTGAAGCCACCCCGCACCAGAAGGCCTCGAATTGTCGGGCGAATAGTTTGCTTTCTGTAGGGCCTCCGGCATGTCGGAGGCTAACCCTTTGAATCGGCGTCCTGTCCACTTTCAAGCCGATGAGATTGCCCCCGCTGTTCCGCATTTTCCGGGCGTTTGACTTTTTCGATCGAGGCTCGATTATGTACTTTACGTACCGTCCCCACGGGGGTAGTCATGATCGCGCGTGACAGGCCGATTCCCACGGACGTGGGACTAGAAATCACTCGCGAGATGGTTCTGGCGGGCGGCGAAGTTCTGGCGGAATCAGGATTCTTAGAGGAAACCTCACCTGATGCGAGGCAACTTTCGAGCTTAGTGCGTGACATTTTGCTCGCAGCGCTTGATCGCTCGCCAGAACTTCGCGAAAGGCGTCAAGCCGCTGGGTTAGGTCAACCAGGCACACACAAAGTTCCCTCAACTCCTTGACCGTGTAGAACCCGTTTTTCAGGGGAGGGTCGGGGAAGTCCGATATGTCGTAAGTTGAAGGGCCGACCACGAATTCCGTGTTCGGCGGCCTGCCGTGTCGCATGACAACGCCGTGGGCGACGGCGTTCCTTGCCTGACTCCGCTTTCTGAGCAGCGCTTTCAGGTCGGCCCATTGCTCATTCTGGCTGTCTGAGCAGTAGTATTTGATTAGCGCGGAAACGACGCCTGACCGGCCGTCAAATGTCCTGATCGCATAGAAAGCAACGGCCGCCGGGTCGTGTGCCATCGGCACAAAAAATGTGAGGTAAATGTCAGCAATCCCGTGTTCGATGCCTTGCCATATCGCGAGCACGTTGCCCATTGTGGTAAGGAGAGTCTCGCCGCTTTTAGCTTCGGCCTCTGTGAGCGGCACGTGAGACGGTACGGACATGGCTAGGAAGTCTCCGCGCGACGATGCTCTACGGCGGATGCTAAAAACCCCGCCCGTGCCTCACAAACCTATCGGCAAGCGCCCGCGTTTTCCACAGACGCCCGACGAACTGGCGGAAGGTCTGAAAGAGAATCCCGATTTGCTCGGCGATCTTGCCCGCGAGATAGGGCAGCGCGATCCGACGGAGGAATGATCTAAACCGGGGATGCGCGTTCCGCGTCGCCGGATTGGACGATCAGGCTCCAAGGTCCATCGCCATAAGTCCGGACGGCTAGCTGCTTGAGCGCGGGCAATAGTTGTTGTGCTTTGAGCCACGCAAACTCGATGTCGGGTTGAACAATCCGCGTCCAATACCCGCATTTACCGTTAGTGATGAGTACGCGAAATCCCTGCATTCGGACAGGATCGCAGGCAGGGTCTTACTATTTCGTTAGCGCGAAAAAAGACTAATGCGACGCGCTGCCCTGCGCTGGAATTTTGGCCGCCTTTCTCAGATCGGCAATTAGTTTGCCGACAGCCTTAGCGTCAAACTCGAATTCCATGGACGGAAATGGGGCTGGCTTGATCGCCAGCACAACATTGCCGTCGCGAGCAATTCCGACTTGGAAGGATGGATGCTTTGCAATCAAAACAGGCGACTGTTTGTGAAGCGGCACTGTTCGTCGGGAGCGCGCTTACAGCTTGGGCAATTGAAGCTATCGCCGCAAAAGCGGCATGCCGGTCAAGCTCAAAGACAGCGTTCGCGTTGGCGTCCGATATCGTCAGCGCAATGTTCTGACCGCTCGGGTTGGCTTTGCCCAAAAACCCTCTCTTGCCCAAAAAGCTGGAAACTTGCCCAAAAAGTCGCGGCGCTCGCATTAGGTGCGTTTTGTATATTCGGCGGGAGTCTCGCTGTCCCAGACTATGCCGCCGCGAACTCCTCCGGGAAAGACAGCCCATTTGCCGCAGATTCGGATTTGATGCGGTTCTCCAAGAAAGTCATTGAACGAGATAAACCCGAAGATAAAAAGAAATTCCTCGGCGGCGTTGAGCCTCGCGAGTTGGTTTTCGGTCAAATCAATATTGCGACGCGGGACATCCAAAGGGACATTACCGTTTGTTATGACGTTCACGCCGGGAGTGTATGGAATAATATTTTCGTAGCGGGGCGGGAGCGGCAGTTCGGCTGCGTTCTTGACGATCGTCCATTCCAAGCAGCCGAAAGTAATTTCAGCGGCATTGCTGCCCAGATTCGTAAAGGTGACGGCGACGGTCAGCTTGGCGACAAGCTCTTTGCCGAGGTTCATTCGGACTGGTCCATCGCCAGGATCAGCCCTCCGAAAAATGTCGAATTGCTTGAGCGTCAAGACGGGAAGTTGAGCGCGGACGGCCACGGTAGCGGCCAGTTTGGCGGCATCGGCGCTGAGCTGCGTAGTTTTGTCTGCTCGCAGAAGCATGATGCCTTGGAAGATCGAAACGCCGGCCAAGATACCAGTGAATGCCGTGAGGATGGCTGTATACAGACCAACAGAATCCGCCGGTATCCAGAGCGGCTGAGCTTCTTTCCTATCGGCATTATTTTTAGCTGCTTCTTTCTTGTTACTCTCGGCGGCCTGTTCGGCGCTTGGCGGTTGATGCGATGATTGAAAAATCGCACCCATCGCAAATAGTGCGACCGCTAACAAGATTCCGAGAACTATTTCGGGAAAATGGAAGCGAAGCTTTATCAGCATGGGTTATCCGAAGAGTATTAGTCGGCGTACTCGTGGTCGGCTTCTCCTTCTGGGTTCAGCCGCACGAAGGTAAGACTGCTGTTATTCCAGCGACGGCGGAAAATGCTTCGCCGTCTCGTCCCCAAGTCATCAACGTAAACTACGGCTCCGACGAAATAGATAGTGCCAAAGATCGGTGGCCGACCAGCAATGCCAACTCTGCGGGGTGCCGACCATTTAATCGCAAAACTGACCTCGTTGGGCAGCCCATATTGCATGTCTTTGGATTCGCCGCCGACGAACGTCAGATGTCATCTCACAACGTC
>JBAUGC010000856.1:0-12681 GCA_049679485.1 Xanthobacteraceae bacterium | reverse complement strand
GGCCCCCAGGCCCACCAATCGACGGGGTTAGTTTGGTGTTGAAGCAAATAAGGACTGGTCTCGCGCGCGAGGCGATTTTGGTGGGTCGAAGGAACGGTCGAAGGGGAAGCCATGAGTGCCGGTGATGTGTGATTAGTTTGGCATCGCGCACGGAATAGTTCGCCGCCCGTGCCGCCGGTAAACGTTGAAGTCTGCATCTAGAGTGAGAAGCAATGGGTCGGACAACAATTCGGTCATTCGAACGAGGCAGGCGTCAGCAAAGCTCATCGGAACATCGGCATATTTCGCCATCAGCTGGAGCACATGGTCGATTTGGGTGGCGAGATTAAACTCCGGAACAACTGCACGTCGGTAAAGCAGCGCGGCGAGGGAGGGAGCGGCAGCAGGACCGAGAATGTAGAACGTCTCAGACACGGCCGCCTCGCAGGTTTTCCAGGGCAGCGCCAGTTGACGTGAGTGATCATGCGCCCAACGATGATTGGCTTCCCGGCGATCGAGGAATGCTACCAGGAACCCCGCGTCAACGATGACGTTTGCGGCCATAGCCAGTCGCCTGCAAATATTGTTTTTTATAGCGCATATCTGTAGCAGGCCCGTCCACGGAGCCGACGAGGTCGGCGATGTCCTCGAAGGTGAGTGGTCCCTCTCGCGGTGGAACTGCCAGCGCCTGCGCCCAGGCCCTTCTTTTTGGCATAATGGATTCCGCCGCAAATTCGCTCCTGGTGTTCGGTACCCAAATCTGGACGAGGCGCAATCCTTTTGCGCGCATGCGCTTGCGATAGGCCCGGACCTTATCGCGCGATGACTTCTGGTCGGCCAGCTTCTTGGTTACTGTCGACTTGCCGACCGGCGTCTTTATCCGCGCGGTCTTGGTCCGCATCGTCTCGGCGCGACGGGTTCCGGCCCGAGTAGAACGGAACTTGGTAGCCATGGCTGACCCATGCGGTTACATGTAACCTATGCCGGATGGTTCCTGTTCGCAATCAGAGACTCGCGCGAAGATAGCTTATGGCGCACCGGTCGCTTTCAACCATCTTCGCCCTCTCCTCGGGCCGACCGCCGGCAGCGATCGGGGTTGTCCGGGTGTGCGGGCCAAAGGCATCCGTCGCACTTGAGAAGCTGATCGGGCGGGTGCTAGCGCCGCGGCAGGCGTCACTGGCGCGGGTGCGTGAGCCGGCAAGCGGCGAGGTGATCGACGAGGCGCTTGCCCTCTGGTTTCCTGGCCCTCACAGCGAGACCGGTGAGGATATGGCCGAGCTGCAGGTCCACGGCGGTCATTCGGTGATCGCGGCGGTGCTCGATGCCTTGGGTTCGATCGAGGGCTGCCGGCTTGCTGAGCCGGGCGAGTTCACGCGGCGTGCCTTCGAGAATGGGCGTCTCGATCTGACCGAAGTCGAAGGCCTCGCCGACCTAATTGCCGCAGAAACGCCTGCCCAACGGCGGCACGCGTTCCGACAGCTTAAGGGTCTCATTGGGGACCGGGCCGAGGAGTGGCGGCGGAAGATTATCGAAGCGTTGGCGCTGGTCGAAGCGCGGATCGACTTTGCCGACGAAGCTGATGTGCCGGAGGACCTCATCGCTCCAGCCCTTAATGCTGCGCAGCAATTGCGCAACATGATCGCGGAAGCACTCGCGAATAGCGGGCGCAGCGAGCGCCTGCGCGAGGGGTTGGTGGTGGCGATTGCCGGACCGCCGAATGCCGGAAAATCGACCCTGCTGAACCGGCTGGCCCGTCGGGAAGCAACAATCGTGTCCCCGATCCCCGGGACGACTCGCGATGTTATTGAGGTTCACCTGAACCTGGGCGACTACCCGGTGACTTTGCTGGACACAGCCGGCATTCGGGAGAGCAGCGATCCGGTTGAGCAGGAGGGCGTCCGCCGCGCGTTGGCGCGGGCAGAGGAGGCCGACCTCGTGCTGTGGGTCACTGACGGATCGGCCACTGGCGGAGCAGCTGGAGAAAATCCGGAGAATTACATTAGATCAGAGGTTTGGGTGCTGCGAAACAAGATCGATTTAGCTGTGGATAAGCTGTGTATAAGCAGTGAATCGCGATCCACTGAAGCTTTTGCAATTTCAGCGGCGACTGGAGTCGGAATGGACGCGCTGATTTCGGCGCTGACGGCTTTTGCCAGCAATTATTTTGCCGCGACCGAAAGCGCAATTGTCACGCGCACGCGGCACCGGCGGGCGCTCGAAGAGACCGTTTCGGCGCTCGATCGCGCGCTGGCACAGGGCACGGGGGGAAGCGAGGAGCTGATCGCCGCGGAATTGCGCTCAGCAGCGACGACTTTAGGGCGGCTTACCGGCAGGGTGGACGTAGAAGACATTTTGGACGTGATTTTTCAGGATTTCTGCATTGGTAAATGAAACGCTAACGATAACTGGTTAGATTCGAGATCCACCTTCCCGGCGAATGTTTCACGTGAAACGGTGTTTTGACCGTGGATTTGGCGGCGGCTACAAGCTCGGAATTGTGAAGAACCCGGTGGAAACGCGCTTTGATGTCATCGTCGTCGGTGGCGGCCATGCCGGCTGCGAAGCCGCCGCGGCGGCCGCGCGCACGGGCGCCAGCACGGCGCTGATTACCCAGCAGTTCGCGACTATCGGTGCGATGTCGTGCAATCCTTCGATCGGAGGGCTTGGCAAGGGGCATCTGGTGCGCGAGGTCGACGCGCTGGACGGCCTGATGGGTCGCGTAGCCGATGCCGGAGGCATTCAGTTTCGCCTGCTCAACCGCCGTAAAGGTCCGGCCGTCCGGGGACCGCGGGCCCAAGCTGATCGAAAGCTGTACGCAGCGGCCATGAAGGACGCGCTGCGCCTTACCGAGAATCTCACGATCGTCGAAGGGGAAGTGGACGATCTCGTCGTCGGCGAGCGCGTTGAGGGCGTCCGGCTTGCCGATGGCCGGAGTCTCAGCGCAGGCGCAGTCGTGCTGACGACCGGCACGTTTCTCCGTGGACTCATCCACATCGGCGAGCGGCAGATTCCGGCCGGCCGGGTCGGCGAGGCGCCATCAACGGGGCTGTCGCGCACTCTGGAACGAGCCGGATTTAAGCTTGGGCGGCTGAAGACCGGCACCCCGCCGCGGCTCGACGGCACCACCATCGACTGGCAGGCGCTGGAAATGCAGCCGGGTGACGAGCCGCCGGAGCCGTTTTCCACCCTGACCAACCGGATTGCGAACCCGCAGATCCAGTGTGCGATTACGCGGACGACGGCGGCGACCCATGCGGTCATCCGCGAAAATGTCCACCGTTCGCCAATGTATTCCGGCCAGATTCAGAGCCGGGGCCCCCGCTATTGCCCGTCGATTGAGGATAAGATCGTCCGCTTCGGCGACCGCGAAGGGCACCAGATTTTCCTCGAGCCGGAAGGGCTCGACGACACCACCGTCTACCCGAACGGCATATCGACGTCCTTACCGGAGGACGTGCAGCTGGCCCTGGTGGCTTCCATTCCGGGATTGGAACGGGCCCGCGTCGTCCGGCCCGGCTACGCCATCGAGTACGACCACGTCGATCCCCGCGAGCTTCACCCCACGCTGGAGACAAAGCGGCTGCCAGGTCTGTTCCTGGCTGGCCAGATCAACGGCACCACCGGTTATGAGGAAGCCGCTGCGCAGGGCCTCGTTGCCGGCCTGAATGCGGCGGCGCGGGCAGGTGGTGCGGCGCCGATCATGTTCGATCGGGCCGAGGGCTATCTCGGCGTCATGGTCGACGACCTGGTCACGCGGGGCGTCACTGAGCCTTATCGGATGTTCACCTCGCGGGCCGAGTACCGGCTGACGCTGCGGGCCGACAACGCCGATCAGCGCCTTACCGACAGGGGTATCGCGCTGGGCTGTGTCAGTTCGGCGCGAGCGCGCTCTCACCAGGCGAAAATGGCTGCCCTCAAGGCGGCCCGGACCATGGCGCAAACGCTCAACGTCACGCCAAACGAGGCTGCGCGACACGGCATCGAGCTCCGCAGGGACGGGCACCGCCGGGCCGCCTTTGAGCTTTTGTCGTATCCGGATATCGGCGTCGCCCAGTTGGCGCAGATCTGGCCGCGATTTGGTGATCTTGCACCCAAGGTCGCGGAGCAGCTCGAAATCGATGCCAAGTACGACGTTTATCTCGCGCGCCAGGCGGCTGATGTGGAATCGTATCGCCGCGACGAAGCCCATGTACTGCCCGACGATATTGACTACGCCGCGCTGCCGGGCCTGTCGAACGAGGTGCGGCACAAGTTGCAGGCCCATCGGCCGCGGACCATTGGCCATGCCGGCCGCATCGACGGCATCACTCCGGCGGCCCTGACGCTCTTGGTAGCTCACCTCCGCAGGCAAAGCCGAAAAGCCAGCCGCGGCGCGGCATGAGTCCGCGAGGCCACGGCGGACCGCAAGAGCCTCGCCGCAGCCGGATCGAAGTATCTGCGGAAGAACTATCCGGTGACCGTGCGCGCGCCCTGGTACTAACCCCTGTTTCACGTGAAACAACCGCCCGCCTCGACCGCTTTGTCGCTACGCTGCTTGAATGGCAGCAGCGGATGAATTTGATCTCCCACTCGACGGAAGCCACCGTTTGGACCCGCCACGTGGCCGATTCCTTGCAACTCCTCCCGCTTGCGCCAGAGGCCCGAATATGGGCTGATTTGGGAGCCGGCGGTGGGTTTCCGGGCCTGGCCATCGCCTGCGCGCTTGCAGACACCTCCGGTGCTCAGGTGCACCTCGTCGAAAGCAACGGCAAAAAAGCTGCATTTCTGCGCGAAGCAGCAAAGGTCACAGGCGCCCCGGTGACGGTACACCCGGTGCGCATCGAGGAGTTTGTGGAAAACACCACGGAAAGCTTCGATGTCGCGACCGCCCGGGCGCTCGCTCCATTGCCGGCGCTGCTCGCGATGGCTTATCCATTGTTGAAGAAAGGCGCGCTCGGCCTGTTTCCGAAGGGTCAAGATGTAGGGTCTGAATTGACCGAAGCCGCTAAATGTTGGAGTATTCAGTCCGGTCTAGTCCAAAGTCGGACGGACGCCAGGGGCCAAATTGTTGTTGTGCGCAGTCTCGCCCCAAAATCGCGGGAGAAAGGAAGCCGGCGGCGATGAGCGAAGCATCCACTCCCGCGGCACTACCGCATCAGGTTCAGATGAATATCGCCCGAGCGCCTCGCGTGCTCGCGATCGCCAACCAGAAGGGCGGGGTCGGCAAAACAACAACTGCCATTAATCTCGGCACTGCACTCGCCGCAATCGGCGAAGAAGTTCTGATCATTGATCTCGATCCGCAGGGCAACGCCTCCACCGGTCTCGGCATTGATCGTCGCAGCCGCCGTTATTCCACGTACGATGTGCTCGCCGGTGAATCGGCGTTGCGCGATGCGATCGTCGCGACTGCAGTGCCACGGCTGCAGCTGGCGCCGTCAACTCTTGATCTCACGGGCCTCGAACTTGAAATCGGCCAGACCCGCGATCGTGCGTATCGCCTGCGCAACGCGCTCGCGCCGCTCAAGACCGCCGCGGCGGGCCAAACCAATTTCACTTATGTGCTGGTCGATTGTCCGCCGTCGCTGAATTTGCTGACCGTTAACGCGATGGCGGCGGCGCATGCGATCCTGGTGCCGCTGCAATGCGAGTTCTTTGCGCTCGAAGGTCTCTCACAATTGCTGAAGACCGTTGATTCCGTACGCGAGCAGCTCAATCCGGATCTCACCATCCACGGCATCGTGCTGACGATGTACGACTCGCGCAACAATCTCTCGACCCAAGTCGTGGCCGACGTGCGGGAATTCATGGGGCGCAAGGTGTACGACACCATCATCCCGCGCAACGTGCGGGTTTCGGAAGCGCCATCCTACGGCAAGCCGGTCCTCGTCTACGATCTCAAGTGCAGCGGCAGCGAAGCGTATCTGCGGCTCGCCACCGAGATCATCCAGCGCGAAAAAGAACTTTGCGCATGAGCGAAAGCTCGGGAGAAACCGCGATGGCGGAGGAGGGAACGCGATCGCGACTGGGGCGCGGCCTCGCCGCGCTGATCGGTGACGTCGGCACCGAGAGTTCGGTCGATCGTCCGCGCGGCCAGCGCCGGTTGCCGACCGGCGCACTGCGGCCGAACGCACGCAATCCGCGGCGCATGTTTGCTGCGGCCGAGCTCGATGAACTCGTTGCGTCGCTGCGCGAGCGCGGCATCATTCAGCCGATCATCGTGCGGCCGTTGCGCGGCGTTGCTGACGGCTATGAAATTATTGCTGGCGAGCGACGCTGGCGCGCCGCGCAGCGCGCCGGCTTGCACGAAGTTCCGGTCGTTATCATCGAAGCAACCGACGCTGAAGCGCTGCAGCTTGCGATCATCGAAAATGTGCAGCGCGCTGATCTTAATCCGCTTGAGGAAGCGGAAGGCTATCGCGCTCTCGTGGAAGAGTTCGGCAACAGCCAGGAGGAGATCGCCAAGACCGTCGGCAAGAGCCGCAGCTACGTCGCCAACACGCTCCGGCTTCTGAAACTCTCCGATCCGGTGAAGGCCTACATCCACAGCGGAAAACTGACTGCCGGGCATGCGCGCATGCTGGTCGGTGCGCCGAACGCCGAGGAGCTGGCCGAGCAAATCGTCGCCCGCGGTCTCAATGTGCGCCAGGTCGAAGCCATGGCGCGGGAAGCAAATGAGAAGAGCAAACCTCGCGGGGGCGGCCGCAAGGCGCGGAGCGCAACAACAAAAACTGCCGACATGCTGGCGTTCGAACGCAAAGTTTCAGATGCGACGGGGCTGGCGGTGAGCATCGATCACCGCGGCGATCACGGCACGCTGACGATCCGCTACAGCAGTCTCGAGCAGCTCGACGATCTGGTGCAGAAGCTGGTGCGCACGCCTTAAGTGGTGCGCGCTTGATCGACGCGATCGATCAAATCAGTAATAACCAGGCTTGCCGTCAACGGTATAAGGCGCACCGGCGCGCAGAACGCGATCTGATCGCCGAAGGTCGTCTGCCCCCGCAACAACAGGGTGACACGTGGCGGATTGAGAAACGGCGAGTAGTTGACGTTTTTGATGTCGGCCAATGCGACCCGCTCGGTCCGGCCGCCGTTTTTCACGATCAGTGTTTGGCCATCGTCCCAGACCTCATCGACGAGGTCGAAGATGAGCCTTTTCATCAGGAAATAGCCAAAGCCCATCATGGCAAGCGGCACGATCAAGAATGGAAGCGGGGCCGAGCGCTGACTCCCGAAAACGCCAATGCCGACGAACACAATGAGGAAGCCGAACCAGATGACCGGGAAAATCCACTTGTAGAAAAAAGTCATGCGCGACGAGATGCGGCGCATAGTGTTCGTTCCCCTCGGCGAAAAACTTATTCCGCCGCCGTTCTTCCCGCGCCGGAACCGAACCGCCGCTCGATATACTCGACGACAATTTTCTGAAAGTCGGCAGAGACCGTTGGGCCCCGCAATGTCATGGCCTTCTTGCCGTCGATGAAGACTGGCGCTGTCGGCTGCTCACCGGTGCCGGGAAGCGAGATGCCGATGTCGGCGTGCTTGCTCTCGCCCGGACCGTTGACGATGCAGCCCATCACCGCGACGTTGAGGCCCTCGACGCCGGGGTATCGCGTCTTCCATTCCGGCATGGAATCGCGAATGAAGCTTTGAATGCTGGAGGCCAGTTCCTGAAATGTCGTCGAGGTGGTGCGGCCGCAGCCGGGACATGCGGCGACCAGCGGAACGAAGGTACGCAGCCCAAGCGTCTGCAACAGCTCTTGTGCGACCTTCACTTCCAGGGTGCGATCGCCGTTCGGCTCGGGCGTCAACGAAACCCGGATGGTGTCGCCAATGCCTTGCTGCAACAGAAAGCCCATGGCTGCCGATGACGCAACGATGCCCTTTGAGCCCATCCCCGCTTCGGTGAGTCCAAGATGCAGGGCGTAGTTCGAGCGCTGTGCCAGCTCGGTATAAACCGCGATCAGATCCTGCACCGCTGAGACTTTGCCGGAGATAATGATCTTCGAGCGCGGCAGGCCGATCTCTTCGGCGCGCTCCGCGGACAACAGCGCCGACTGCACCATGGCTTCACGGGTCACGTCGCGCGCGCCGACCGGATGGTTGGAGCGCGCATTCTCGTCCATCAGGTGGGTGAGAAGTTCCTGATCGAGCGATCCCCAATTGGCGCCGATGCGCACCGGCTTGTCGTGGCGAATCGCGGTTTCGACGATGGCGCCAAACTGCCGGTCTTTCTTCTCCTTAAAGCCGACATTGCCGGGATTGATACGATATTTGTCGAGCGCCTCGGCGCACGCGGGGTGGTCGGCGAGGAGCTTGTGGCCAATGTAGTGGAAATCGCCGACGATCGGCACATCGACGTTCATGCGCAGCAGCCGCTCCTTGATGTAGGGTACGGCGGCAGCCGCCTCGTCGCGATCGACGGTGATGCGCACCAGCTCCGAACCGGCGCGCGCGAGCGCCGCCACCTGTTTGGTTGTCGCCTCAACGTCGGCGGTGTCGGTATTGGTCATCGACTGCACCACGACCGGGGCGCCGCCGCCGACAGTGACGTTGCCCACCTTCACGGCGACCGTTCGGTGCCGTTCCGCGGGGCCGGAATATTCCATCATCGGGGTCGTTCCTGTCTCGTTTTTCGCCTCCCGCAACCGGGGCGGGGAATTAGCGGGGATATAGCCCTACCGGGGCCGGTTTACGAGCACCAAACCGATCGCGACCAGCGCCACCGCCACCGCAAAAGGTAGCGTCAGCGGCTCATTGAGTACCAGATGGCCCGCTGCCACGCCAAACAACGGCGTCAAAAAGGTGAATGCTGACAGGCGGGTAGCCGAATAACGCACAACCAGCGCAAACCAGACCAGGTAAGTGACGCTCACCACCCAAACGATCTGATATGCCAGCGTGCCGAGCACGAGCGGAGACGGCATCGCCACGATGTGTTCGCCGAACACCGGGACTGCGACGGCAAGCAGCGGGAAAGAGACCACCAACTGATAGAGCAGGTTTTTCTCGGCACTGGCGTGATTAAGGGCGCTGGTTTTGATCACCAGCGTGGTGGCCGCCCAAGCCGCCGCGGCACCCAGCAACATCAAGTCGCCGAGCAGCTGATGTGGATCGGTGGCTGGGGTCGGCAGTCCGAACGCAATGACAATGCCGATGAACGAGAGCAGCAAGCCGAGCCATTGCGAGGCATGAAAATGATCGCTGGGGATGAACCAGCGCGACCCGATCACAACAAGAAATGGCGCCGAATACAGAAACAAAGTCGCCCGCGTCGCCGTTGTCCAAACCAGGCCGCGAGCTATCAGCAGAAACTCAAGAGCGAACAGTGCGCCGGCGACTATTCCCGCTAGCAACGTGCCGTCGCGCTTGAACAGCGGAATGCCCCGCGACAGCGCCCAAGCTCCGACGAAAAGCGCACCAAAAAATGAACGAAGCGCGGCTTGAATGATTGGCGGGATCTCGTGGATGGCGAATTTGATCGCCACCTGATTGAAGCCCCAGCACAGGCACAGCCCGACGACGGTAGCGATGGCAAGCGCGTCAAGCGGCCGGGTTTGCGAGGAATGAGTCACTGAGCTTGAATTCAGGTTGGAGTGGGGAAGGGCGGAGCGCCGCGTCACGCCGCGATAGCGTAAGCGACGCCAGCAATGCGACGCGTCATTGCTTTCGGCAGTGCGAGCAAATGCCGGCGATTTCGATCACCGGAGTCTTCGAAGCAAACCCCGCCGCGCGGCAGGATGCTGTGAGCGCCTCGGCGACGCCGCCGCCGGGCGCCTCGCCAACGGCGCCGCAGTGTTCGCAGATCAGGAACACTACCGGATCATTGCCGGCGTGATGATGAACGCAAGCGACGAACGCATTGCGGCTTTCGATGCGATGAACCAGATTGTTGGTGCGCAAGAAATCCAGCGCGCGATAGACGGTAATGGGTGCGGGGCGCCCGCTGTCGGCCAACTGCTCCATGATCTCATAGGCGCCGAGCGGCTTGTGGCTCGCAAGCAAGGTTTCGAGCACGTGCCGGCGGATCGGCGTGAGCCGCTGGGCCCGAGCGGCACAGAACTCTTCGGCGTGCGCGATTGCCGCGCTCGTGCAGGAGCCGTGATCGTGGTCGGGGGCCGGAAAAACCACTTGCGACTTTGTCGTCATTGCCAGCTGACCGCTCCTTGCCTGCACTCTACCGCCTCGTGGGCGTCGCGAAAACGTGACATGACCACCGCTTTTCATGTTGCATCGCAGCAAAAAGCGTCTCACATTGCCGCCGCTTCGCGCAAAAGTCACTCGACAACGGCGCTTCCAGCCAACGCGCAATCACGCAACCCCATGAATTGGTGATCATCATGTTGAAGGGAAAGACCGCCCTGGTAACGGGTTCGACGTCCGGCATCGGTTTAGGCTACGCCCGCGCTCTCGCAGCGGAAGGCGTGAATGTCACGATCAACGGCTTTGGCGACGCGGCGGCGATCGAAAAGGAGCGCGTCGGCATCGAAAAAGATTTCGGCGTGCGGGCATTTTATTCCGCAGCCGACATGACCAAGCCCGCCGAGATCGCCGATATGGTGCATACGGTCGAGAAAACCTTCGGGTCGCTCGACATACTCATCAACACCGCCGGCATTCAATACGTGTCCCCGATTGAGGAATTTCCGATCGAGAAATGGGATCAGATCATCGCGATCAATCTTTCAGCCGCGTTCCACGCCGTTCGCGCCGCAGTGCCGGGCATGAAGTCGCGTAAGTGGGGCCGCATTATCAGCACAGCTTCAGCGCATTCTCTGGTCGCTTCGCCGTTCAAGGTGGCTTACGTGTCCGCCAAACACGGCATCGCCGGTCTCACCAAGACGGTCGCACTCGAGCTCGCGACCTTCGGCGTCACAGTGAACTGCATCAGCCCGGGCTACGTGTGGACGCCGCTGGTCGAGAAGCAGATCCCGGACACCATGAAGGCGCGCAACATGACCGCCGAGCAGGTCAAGCGCGACGTACTGCTTGCGGCACAGCCGACCAAGGAGTTCGTTACCATCGAGGAAGTCGCCGCGCTTGCCGTGTATCTTTGCTCCGACGCGGCAAAGGCCATTACTGGGGCGAACCTCTCGATCGACGGGGGCTGGACGGCCGAGTGAAAAATCCACTCGCCGCGCTGCTGCCCGGCCGCGCAGCAAATCCGCAATCATCAAGGTCGAAGGCTTCGCCGCCGATCAAGCACATCAATCTCGCGCTGCAAGGCGGCGGCGCGCATGGCTCGTTTACTTGGGGCGTGTTGGAGCAGCTCCTCAGCGATGAGCGGATTTACTTCGAAGGGATTTCCGGTACCTCCGCGGGTGCTGTCAATGCGGTGATGCTCGCCGATGGACTGGCGCGGGGCGGTCGCGCGGAAGCGCAAAAGCGATTGGGGGATTTCTGGCGTGCGGTGAGTAACAACGGCAATCTGCCGCCACTGCAGCGCGCCGTGGTGGAACGGCTGTTGTCGTTTATCCCGCTTGAGGGAACGCCGATGCAGGCTTGGCTCGATATGATGGCGCGCTATTTTTCGCCGTACGATTTCAATCCGCTGAACATCAATCCGCTGAAGGACCTGTTCGAGCGTTTCGTCGATTTCGAGGCGTTGCGCACGACTTCCGATCTGCAGCTGTTCATTTCCGCAACGAACGTGCAGACCGGCCGGGTCCGCATCTTCTCGCGCGATAAGATCACTGCCGAAGCATTGATGGCGTCGGCTTGTCTGCCGCTGTTGTTCCGCGCGGTCGAGATCGACGGCGTGCCGTACTGGGACGGCGGCTATCTCGCCAATCCCGTCATATTCCCGTTCTTCGGCACGACAACGACTGAGGATGTCCTGGTGGTACAGATCAATCCGCTGGTGCGGCAGGCAACGCCGACTTCGGCCAGCGAGATCATGAACCGCATCAACGAGGTTACGTTCAACTCCTCGCTGTTGGCGGAATATCGCGCGATCGAGTTCGTCGCCCGCCTGATCGACCAGGGCAAACTGCCGCGCGGCACCGGTCCCGGCCAGTATCGCCGCGTCAATGTTCATCGCATTTTGTTCGACCAGTTCGGCACCAAATTCGATGCCTCCAGCAAGTTGATGACCGACTACGATTTCTTTCAGACGCTGCATGTTAATGGCAAGCGCGCCGCCCGCCGGTTTCTGGATGACCATTTTGACGATATCGGCGTGAAGAGCACGGTCGACCTGGCCGCCGAAGCGCGCGCCGAGTGGGCGTGATATCGTTGTGGCGTGATTTTAATGGCGAACGTGACGCCGCTTGTTTGCGCCGAGGTTGGCTCCGCGCGGCTCGATGTCTGCGCTACCGACATCACCACGCTGGCGCTCGATGCGATCGTGAATGCGGCTAACCGGTCGTTGCTCGGCGGCGGCGGCGTTGACGGCGCCATCCATCGCGCGGCCGGTCCAGATTTGTTGGTTGAATGCCGGACGCTCGGCGGATGCGAAACCGGCGGTGCCAAGATCACCCGCGGTTATCGCCTGCAGGTAAAGCACGTCATCCATACCGTCGGTCTGGTGTGAAGTGGGGCGGTGAGGGCGAAGAGGTGTTGTTGGCATCATGCTATCGCACCACCCTCGATCTTGCCGCTCAAATGCGGCCGGGTTCCGCTTTGAACCGCCTTTGTTGCTCGTAAATACAGGCCGGACGCCAGCCTACGATGTTAATTACAGGGCGAACGTCGATGTATTGCCGTTTCCCTTGCCAGAAG
>JBAUGC010000855.1:0-2499 GCA_049679485.1 Xanthobacteraceae bacterium | reverse complement strand
ATTCGCCACGAGGACGCATTCGGCCGGATGTAGCGCAATCGCTTCGCCTGCGCGGTCTGGAGCGAGGAAACACCGGGACGGCAGTTGTTCCGGCGGGTCGCCGGCGACGCCTACAACGGAGAAAGTTTTGGAGATCTAGCGGCTTGGGGTTCCATCGCGCCGCAGTTTCCTTCCCGCCGTGTCGACGTTTTTTTGCCGCCGGTTAACTCCTGCCTGTTACGCCTTCCCTCGGGGGCCATGCGCATAACGCCGTTTACGGCGGGCTCCGGGGACCGTTTGGTAATGTTCTCAGCCGCGTCTGTCGCCTTGTTCCAGCTTTCGCCGACGACGAGCAACGCGCTGCTCATGGTCGCCGAGGCGATCGTCTATTTCGCCGTGCTGGCAGGCTTATTCCGGGCGCGCCACCGCCTCGGCATCGGAGCCTTCTTCTGCGCGCTCGGCGTGATGCACTTCCTCGAAACCTACCTCGCGAGCGTGATGTATGTCCCGCTGCCGTTCGGCATCGTTGCTTCGCCCGGCTCAGCGGTGCTGTTCAGCGGCAAGCTCATGCTGCTGCTGCTCGTTTACATCCGCGAGGACGCGGTGGTGGTGCGGCAGCCGATCTACGGTCTTCTCATCGGCAACGTACTTATTCTCGCGCTCGCCGCGCTGATGCGGATTCACGGCGTAAGCGCGTTTGCGGCCGAACATTACTCCGATTTTGGCTTTCTCGACCAGATGGGCACGCTGATGGTGTGGGGGACGCTGATCCTCTTCGCCGACTGCGTGATGATGATTCTGCTGTATGAGCGTCTGCGCACTCTCCGCAACGGTTATTTGTTGGTTCGCTTGGCGTTGACCGGCGCGCTGGTACTGAGCTTCGATCAGGCAGCGTTCTTTGCCGGCTTGCATTATCTCACCGGCGCGCCGCTCTCGGTTCTGTTCGGCGGCTGGGCCTCCAAGATGGCGGCGGTCACCATCTACGCCTGCCTGGGCACCGCTTATCTGCTCTGGCTCGAACTGCCACGGCGGCGTGACAACCGCACGCGGCGCCTGACCGACGTGTTCGATCTTCTCACCTACCGCGAGCGCTACGAAGACCTGGTGGCGCGGTCGGGCCGCGATGCGTTGACCGGCGCGCTCGATCGCGGCCGCCTGGAACATCTGGGCCGCAAGCACATCGAGGACGCGGTGCTGACCGGCAAACCGGCGAGTCTTCTCATTGTCGACATCGATCACTTCAAGAGCTTCAACGACCGTTTCGGCCATGCCGCCGGCGACGTGGTGCTTCTGCGCATCGCGCGCATCGTGATGGCGACGGTCGGCGCCAACGACACCGTTTTCCGGTATGGCGGCGAGGAATTTGTCGTCATCGTGCCGGGTCTGACGCGGACCGCGGCCTTGGCGCTCGGCGAGAGGATCCGCCGCGACGTCGCCAGCCACATGGATGCCGAGGCGGCCGCCCCGCTCGTCACCGTCAGCATCGGGCTTGCGACCTGCGCCGACGACGCCTCCGATTACGACGGCCTGTTCGAATGCGCCGACCGGCGGCTCTATCTCGCCAAGTCGGCCGGCAGGAATTGCATCGTCGGCGAACCCCAGGTCGATGCGGGCGCGCCGAAGTTCGCCTGGGCGGGCTAGCTAGAGCTCTTATTTCGCCGCGAGATCGTCGTCCCCTACTTGGCGTTACCCGGTGGTACGCGCGAACGTGACGCAAACGCCGCTGCCCGGCGACGCGTGCGATCCGCCTACCCTCGGAAAGTCGCGAGAGCATAATCGTTCGACGAATTGCAGAAAGTCTTTGTCGCACTTCTTGTCGGCGCAGATGACCCTCCAGGCTTGCTGCAAGGCCGGACGAGAAAATCCAGATTCCATTCCCTTCCTCCAGAGCGACCAAAGCCTGGAACTGACCCAGCCTTGTCGTCCGAGGAACCATTGCTCGAAACACATATCGAGGTACGCGTGCGTCAACGACAAGACGAGGTCGTAATCTTGGCGGCCAACCAATTGGAAATTTGGATCGCGAATATCGCCCGGCGCTTGCGATACGAGCTCCTGATAACGCTTAGAGTACTCGATGAAATATTATATTGTTGGTCGCAATGCGTTCTGCTCTTAAGCCGGGACACACGCACCGCAGCAACAATTCCGGCGACAGTCGCGGCCACACCGCCGGCGGCGATGCAATCTTTCAACGCGAGCTGAACCGACCAATCCATGACGCCCCTCCGTCACGCGAGATCATGATACATGCTCAACTATTGCGTGTATACGGGTTTGCGGGCCGAAAGAAAGCAAAATTTACGCGGGGACGCGAGCGCGTCGGCGCTTTGACGCCCGGCGTTCCTACCGCTCCGGAAATTTTCGGCGCGCCGTCGTCGTCGCCAGCACCGCGCCATCAGCGCCGAGCGCCTTCACGGTGAACTCGTAGGTGTGGACCTGGCCGCGCGGTGGCGACGGACCGAGGAAGGTGGCTGCAAAGGCCCCGCACGGCACCGTCGCGTGGCCGCCATAGATGAC
>JBAUGC010000854.1:0-1629 GCA_049679485.1 Xanthobacteraceae bacterium | reverse complement strand
GTTCCTCCGATATAGGTTTTCGACTCCGCTCGTTTCGCGTCGGGGAAAGCCGGAAGATTCTCAGGGGCCTGTACAGGTTTCCCAGGCAACTGCGATGTCGCTCCCCCACAACCGGAAATCCAATACTCGCCCCATTTTAAGCCGAGGTTAAACGCAAACCGCCTGGCTGTCGCGCGGAAAATGGCGCTAGTGTCGCGCTTCCTTGAAGTCGAATCGTATTCGTGAATCAAACATCCCTGCTGTTTTGAAGCATGGAGGTGATTCGTGGCCGAGAAGAAGTACATTGTAAATTTGAGCCCTGAAGAACGGTCCTTTCTGGAGGAATTCCTTCGCAAAGGCCGACGCTCGGCTGAGTTGGTTACGCGGGCGCGCATCCTGCTCAAAGCCGACGTCTCCGAAGCGGGCGACGGATGGACCGACGAACAGATCATGGAGGCGCTCGACACGAGCAAGTCCAACGTCTCGCGGACCAGGCAGCGGCTCGTCGAGACGGGCTTCGAGGACTGCATGTCACGGAGCTACAACCCGAAGTCGGCGCGTCCGATGACCTTCGACGGCGAGGCCGAGGCGCGGCTCGTCGCCCTGACATGCTCGGCGCCGCCCGAAGGTCATGCAAAGTGGTCGTTGCGCCTGCTGGAGGAGAAGGTCGTCGAACTCAAAATCGTCGAACGCGCCAGCGACAGCACGATCGGACGGACTCTAAAAAAAACATCCTCAAGCCGCACCTGAACCGGCAGTGGGTGATCCCACCGGAGGCCAACGCCGAGTTCGTCGCCGCGATGGAGGATGTGCTGGAGGTCTACTCTCGTCCATACGACCCGGAACGGCCCATTGTCTGCCTCGACGAGACCTCGAAGCAACTGATCGTCGAGACGCGCGCCCCCGTGCCCGTCGCGCCGGGCCGTCCGGCCCGCCACGACTGCGAATACGAGCGCAACGGAACGGCCAATCTGTTCATGGTCTTCGCCCCGCTCGAAGGCCGGCGCCATGTCGAGGTCACCGAACGGCGCACCGCCGTCGACTACGCCCACATGCTGAAGAAAATCTCCGACGAGCATTTCTCCCCGGCCAAGAAGATCGTCCTCGTGCAGGACAACCTCAACACCCATCGCCCATCATCCCTCTACGCCGCCTTTCCCGCCGCCGAAGCGAGGCGGCTGGTCGGACGGTTCGAGTGGCATTACACCCCGAAGCACGGAAGCTGGCTCGACATGGCCGAATCCGAACTCAGCGTCCTTTCACGGCAATGCCTCGACCGGCGAATCCCGGACATCGGCACGCTGGCCGCCGAGGCGGAAGCATGGACCAGAAACAGAAACAAGAAATGCGTCACGGCCGACTGGCAGTTCACCACTGACGACGCTCGCATCAAACTGAAGAGACTCTATCCTCAGTTCCCATGAATCGGGACACTAGGATCGGGGTCTCGTTCTCGATCGCGTCGTTTCGCTGGACGAGGCCAGCAGGCTCGAAGCGGGTGAAGGCGAAAGCGTCGACATATTCTTCAAGCGGCACGCCATACTGAAGCCCGACCGAGACTGCGATCGCGAAGTTGTTCATGAGGGAACGGAAGGCGGCTCCTTCCTTGTGCATGTCGATGAAGATCTCGCCGAGGCGCCCGTCGGAATC
>JBAUGC010000853.1:0-3807 GCA_049679485.1 Xanthobacteraceae bacterium | reverse complement strand
GCCGTACCTTCCAATCCTATGCACCAAGCGATCCTACGTTGGTGCAGCGTCTCTACAACAAGGGCGTCTCGATCACGGCGCGGCCGCAGACCGAGAACGTGCCCTGGTTCGTGTCATTGCTGATTTCGTGGCTGCCGTTCGTTGCGTTGATCGGCGTCTGGATATTCCTCTCGCGCCAGATGCAGGGCGCCGGCGGCAAGGCGCTCGGCTTCGGCAAATCGCGCGCCAAGCTTTTGACCGAAGCGCACGGCCGCGTCACCTTCGAGGACGTGGCCGGCATCGACGAGGCCAAGACCGATTTGCAGGAGATCGTGGAATTTCTACGCGATCCCGGCAAATTCCAGCGGCTCGGCGGGCGCATTCCGCGTGGTCTCCTGCTGATCGGGCCGCCCGGCACCGGCAAGACGCTGCTCGCGCGCGCCATTGCCGGCGAAGCCAACGTACCGTTCTTCACTATTTCCGGCTCCGACTTCGTCGAGATGTTCGTCGGCGTCGGCGCCAGTCGCGTGCGCGACATGTTCGAGCAGGCCAAGAAGAACGCGCCCTGCATCATCTTTATCGACGAGATCGACGCCGTCGGCCGCCACCGTGGCGCTGGCCTCGGCGGCGGCAACGACGAACGCGAGCAGACGCTGAACCAGCTGCTCGTCGAGATGGATGGCTTCGAGGCTAATGAAGGCATCATTTTGATCGCCGCTACTAACCGGCCCGACGTGCTCGACCCGGCGCTGCTGCGCCCCGGCCGTTTCGACCGCCAAGTGGTGGTGCCCAATCCGGACGTGGTCGGCCGCGAGCAGATCCTGAAAGTGCACGTGCGCAAGGTGCCGTTGGCGCCGGATGTGAATTTAAAGACCATCGCGCGCGGCACGCCCGGCTTCTCCGGCGCCGATTTGATGAATCTCGTCAACGAATCCGCGCTGATGGCGGCCCGGCGCAACAAGCGCATGGTGACGCAGGTCGAGTTCGAGGACGCCAAGGACAAAGTGATGATGGGCGCCGAGCGCAAGTCGCTGGTGATGACGGAGGAGGAAAAGCTCCTCACTGCCTATCACGAGGGCGGCCATGCTATCGTTGCGCTCAACGTGAAAGCGACCGATCCGGTGCACAAGGCGACCATCATTCCGCGCGGCCGCGCGCTCGGCATGGTCATGCAGCTGCCGGAGCGCGACAAGCTGTCGATGAGCCTCGAACAGATGACCTCGCGGCTCGCGATCATGATGGGCGGCCGCGTCGCCGAAGAGCTGGTGTTCGGGCGCGAAAAGGTCACTTCAGGCGCTGCCTCCGACATCGAGCAGGCGACCAAGCTCGCGCGCATGATGGTCACGCGCTGGGGCTTGTCCGACGCGCTCGGCACTGTTGCTTATGGCGAGAACCAGGAAGAAGTGTTCCTCGGTTATTCGGTGGCCCGGCAGCAGAACATTTCCGAATCGACCGTGCAGAAAATCGACGCCGAGATCCGGCGACTGGTCGAGGCCGGTTTTCAGGAAGCGCAGCAGATCCTCACCGACAAGCGCGACGAACTTGACACGCTGGCCAAAGGCCTTCTGGAATTCGAGACCTTGAGCGGTGACGAAATCAAGGATCTGCTCGTGGGCAAGCGTCCGAACCGCGAATCGATCATCGAGCCGACCACGCCGCGCAACACCACCGTGCCGACCGCCGGCGCCGGCCGCAACCGGCCGCGCCCCGAAGGCCCGATGGAGCCGCAACCGCAAGCGTGAGTGGGGGAGTTTCTGCCGCGCCGCCAGGCGTCAATTCCGAATCAACGTTGTGCGGATCCCGGCATGCCCGAAGGATCGCGGGCAGCATGGCGGACCGCGTGGATAATTATCTCAGTCTCCGTCACCTCAAAGAGGACGAGATATGGATAGGGCAATATCGTCACGCGGCGAATCGCGTGATCGTCGGTGCGAACGCCGATGTGAGGATGATCCGCGAGAAGGTTGATGACGGATCGTATGCGCGCTTGAACGTACCTGGCGCCCTGAGGCGGATGCGCGACAATAAAATCGAGAATGGAACTGAGATCGGCAAGGGCGGGCGCCGTGTACCGAATCTTCACAGTCCGTGTTTCGCCCAAACTGCCCGCACTTGATCATCGCTGGCGAACAGCCCGCGGGCGGCAGCAGCCTTTGAGTTCTCGATCGCTGTGCGTTCATCGGGCGAAAGTGCTACGGGCGCAGCATCATCCTTTCCGGCAAGTTGAAGAATAATGCGAGCGATGTCGTCTTGTTCGTCCGGTGTCAGGACGCGCACAGCTTCCATTGCCTTTTCCAGGAGTTTCGTCATGAACAGAATATACTCTCATTCCAGCGACGACTGAAGAGCATCAAAGCGCGTTGTTCACGCCGCATCCAGCACAATCGTCGCCAGCGACTCCTGGCCGCGGCGCGCGACTTCGACTTCCAGCATTGTGCCGCAGTCACTGCAAATGAACTCCCGCAGCTCCAGTTCGATGTGGAGCGTCAGATGTGGTCCGCAGGCTTGCGGTGGCACCACGCGGCAGGAAGCCCGCGGTTTCCAATCTTCGCTGGCGGGACCGAAATCGGCGCCACACAGGCAGCGGAAGCGCTTGTTGTTCTCGATGCGCGGGCAGACCGCCGCCATGCCGTCGCCTTCCGGCAGTTCATCCTTCGGCGTTCGTTCGTCGATGCGCTCGGTGCGGATCGCGCGCCGGCGCGCGCGGGTGGCCTCTGCGTCGACCGCGCCGTCGCGCAGCACCACCCCGTAAACCGCCGCCGCTCGCTGCGAAGTGACGAGACCATTATCGACGTCGCCGGCCACGCGCGCCGGATCGCGCCGGATCGGATCACCGTAGCCGCCACCACCTTGAAAAGAATAGGCAAACACATCGCGGTGATGCAGCGGAAAATGGCCGGGCTTGGAATCGAAGCGTTGCACGCTGCCGCCGGCCTCCAGCAAATCGTGCATGTGAGTGTTGGCATCAATCAAGTCGGCGATGTCCGCATTCGACTTGCGGAGGAGGTGGTAGGCGCAAGCGCCGGGCATGCCGCCGAACTGGCCAACTGAATTCGGCACCTGCACGCCGTGGCCGATCACCATGGTATGCAGCTCTTCGGCATCGTGCGGCGTTACCGCCAGCCCCATGGTCGCGCCGCCGCGCATGGTGCCGGCGCCTTCGGTATCGGGCATGAACGAGCGGAACAGATAAAGAAACGGCCCCGAGGCTTCGTTCGACTCGACATTGCCGATGCGCGGGCGCGGGATCGAGTGATCGCCGGAGCCGTCGAGGCCGTCGTGATCGATATAGGCGCCGCCGCCGCCGGCCATCGCGTCCATCAGCAGCATGCCGAACGGGCCGCCGTCACGGTCGGGCCCGGCCATGGTCAGCACCGAGAACTGCCCCTTGGTGACGGCCTGGCCTTCCTGGACGAGCGACGGCACGCACGCGACCATGCGCGACATGGCGGCGACCGCGACGTTCTGCACCACCCATGCGGTCGAGACAGTGGCACCCGACACCGGCGTCGGCCAGCGCGCGTTGCAGATATTGGCTTCCGGCACCTTGATCATTACCGGCTTGAGCACGCCTTCGTTCCAACGGATATCGGGAGCAAGGATCGGCAGCAGCCCGGTGAACAGCGCGCCCCGCAAGCCGGAGCGGGTGCAGTTGATGAAGCCCGGCGCCTGTGGCGACGAACCTTCCATGTCGAGGGTGAGTGTGTCGCCGCGTTTGATGACGGCGACTTCGATCTGATAAAGCCGATTGGTGTGCCCGTCGTGGTCAAGAAAATCGCGTGCGCGGTAGGTGCCGTCGGGAATGAGCTTGAGACGTTCGCGCAGGCG
>JBAUGC010000852.1:0-11956 GCA_049679485.1 Xanthobacteraceae bacterium | reverse complement strand
CGATTGTAGTCTTCGACGGCGCGATCAAGCTCGCCCTTGTCGTGATAGAGGATGCCGCGATTGTTGTAGGAGATGGCGAGGCTATGCCCTTGCCAGCGGCCGGATTCGATCTGGCGCGTGCAGGCGGCGATCCGGCCGTCGGTATCGGGGCCGCCGCCGTTACAGAACTTTTGGTCCGCGTCGAAATCGGCGCGGGCCGCGGCATTCGGCAGAACGATAGCCGGCATGGCTGCGGCCAGCGTGATGATGGCGGCGCCGATATGCGCGCGGCGCATCAGGCCCTTCATGGCATTCCTCCGGATACCGCCGGAAGGCGGGGTGATGGGCGAATGAAATCAGACTTCGCGGATATTTCCGCTCTCGCAAAACCTGTCGCGATGGGTCGCAGATTGCCGAAGGTGCGCTAAAATTGCGTGAATCTGTGTCAAGCGGGAGCTACAACGGGCGCATTTCGATACCCTTCATCGCTTTCGCCGCGGCAATTAGCCTCCCATCTGCCGTGATCAAGGGGCAACGCTCGCGCTCCGCGAGCGCCAGATAAAAACAGTCGTAGATCGGATGCCGCAGGCGCGTTGCCAGTTCGAGGGCGCTGTCCGCGAGCTCTTCAAGAGGAATAATGTGCCGATAATGACTGACGGCGACTTTCAGGTCACGGCGCGCTTCCGCTGCAGGAACGTCACCGCGAACGACAGCGCGCCAGATCGCGCTGCCGATCTCGGCGTAGGCGAGGGACGGGGCAATCAGGTCGTCGTCCGCAGTTCGGATCGCAGCGGCGCGTTCGGAGTCGGGTTCCGGAATTACCCATTTGACGGCAACGCTAGCGTCGACGACGATGGTCATCGCGTTCAGCGGCTGTCGCGATCTTCACGAATAGCGGCGGTGGAGTCGGGCAGATCGTGACCGACTCTGGCGCGAATCTTGGCGCGAATACGGTCAGCCTCCGCCCAAATCTCGTCCTTGCTGGGCTTAACGGCGGTGCGCAGCGCCTCGCGGGCGAGATCATTGACCGATTTTCCTGCTGCCTTGGCTTTTGTCCTGAGCCGTGCGGCAGTGTCGTCATCGACGTTGCGAACGAGGATATCGACCATCGCTGCCTCCTGATATCATCATGATATCATCCTCAGAGCCGATTTCAAGGACAAGCGGCGGCGCTCGCGGTCGCGAGCCAGGACTCGCAGTTAGGCCGTCGCGACGG
Organism: Xanthobacteraceae bacterium; assembly: GCA_049679485.1. Lineage (GTDB taxonomy): Bacteria > Pseudomonadota > Alphaproteobacteria > Rhizobiales > Xanthobacteraceae > BOG-931. The sequence continues at coordinate 10,761 of JBAUGC010000852.1, read as the reverse complement.
TCGATTGCGTCGTGGAATTTAGCAATTGCGCCTGCATCTCGATCAATTGTTCGAGGAGATTGTTGTTTGCCCCCGTTGTGCCGGTTGTCGAGCTTGAGCTGTCCGAGGACGAACTATCGCTGGAAGGGTCTGCCGTCGTCATCGTGACCGTCGAGCCGTCCGGATAGGTGATCGTATACGTGGTCGAGCCGTTGCCGTTGGTCGTGGTTTGACTGGTGGCACCGCTGTCGGCGGAGGCCAGCATGCCCCCTGAGGCCAGCATGCCGCCGAAGGCGCCGAACGGCGGCGGTGCAAACTGGCTTTGCTGTTGTCCCGACGAGGTGTCGCCGCCGCTCTGGTTCGCTGTGGAATTGAGCGCCTGGGCGAGCATCTCGATCACCTGTTCGACCGGATTGCTGTTCGTCGAACTCGTGTTGTCCGCGGAGCTTGAGCTGTCCGAAGCCGAAGCGTCGCTTGAAGCGGCCGGCATGGTCAGCGTGACCGTCGAGCCGTCCGCGTAGGTGATCGTGTAAGTGGTCGAGCTGTTGGCGTTCGTCGTGACCTGACCGGTGGCGCCGCTATTGGCGGCGGCCTGCAGCGAAGCCGCGCCGCCGAACGGCGGCGGCGCAAGCGGGTCTTGGGCGGCTTGCGTTGCGGAAGACGTGCCGTCAGCGCTTTGGCCGGAGCTCGCGTTCAGCGACTGGGCCAGCGACTCGATGAGCTGCTCGAGAGGATTGTTGCTTGTCGAGCCTGAGCTGTCCGAAGACGAAGCATCGCTCGAAGAGGCCGGCGTCGTCACCGCGACGGTCGAGCCGTCCGCGTAGGTGATCGTATAAGTCGCCGAGCCATTGGAGTTGGTCGTGGTTTGAGCCGTGGCGCCGCTATCGGCGGAGGCGAGGAGTGAACTTAAGCCCCCGAACGGTGGAGGTCCGAACTGACCCTGCTGGACTTGCGCGTCCGAAGAGCTGCCGGTTGTGCCGGTCGCGCTGTCCGCGCCAGATTGAAACCCTGGCGCCCCAGCTCCGGTCACCTGCAACCCCAGCAAAGCGAAGAAGGTCTGCGGACCAAATTGCACGGATGAGCTGCCCGCCAGCGCTCCGTTTGACGAGCTGCTGGAGCTCGAAGCTGTGCCGGTGCCGGTCGGCGCAACGGGGCTCAACGCCGGAATGGTTTGCCCTGCGGTGGCGCTCGAAGACGTGTTTTGCTGGAGGAGGTATTGAAGGTATGCGTAGGGATTGGAATAACCGGAACCAACTGACATAGACATGGCACGCTCCTGACAAACTCAACACCGACGTGACTTTCGTCGCGCGCATTCCATGCAAGGCCAGGGCCATTGCATTAAGTGCGTAAGAACAAACAGCTTTCAAACAAATCGCCGCGTTAAATCACTGCACAATCTGCCACGCCGCGCGCGTCAAGGCGGCAAAACTTGCCGGCTGTCATTCCGGTTTGACCTCTCGACCAACGTATCGCCGGCCGGTACCTGTGTTGCAGCTTCGTGACCACCGGGAACTCTAGAACATGCCGCGATCGCTGGAAGATGCCGCAATCTTCGCGGCGCCGGGCGTTTTCGTCCTGCTCTGGGCATCGGGGTTTGTCGGCGCGAAACTTGGTCTCGGCTATGTCGAGCCGCTGACGTTTCTCTCGCTGCGGATGGGCGCGGTGATCGCGCTGCTTGTCCTCATCATTGCGCTGACCCGGCCGAAATGGCCCAACGGCGCCGGCATCCTTCACAGCGTCCTGACCGGGCTTATGGTGCACGGGCTCTACCTCGGCGGCGTGTTCGTTGCGATCGAAAACGGCGTCTCCGCCGGGCTTGCAGCGCTCATCGTGAGCTTGCAGCCGGTGCTGACGTCGACCATTGCCAACCGCTTCCTCGGCGAGCGCGTCGCGTCGCGGCAATGGCTCGGCCTCGCGCTCGGTCTCCTCGGCGTCTATCTCGTCCTCTACGAAAAGACGGCGGCGGGTGGCGCGACCCCGTTCGGCTGGCTCTCGGCGACGGTGGCGCTGCTCGGCATCACCGCCGGCACCCTGTACCAGAAGCGGTTCGGCGGCAGCATGGATTGGCGGCCGGCGCTGTGCGTCCAGTACATTGCGGCCGGCATCCTGTTCGCGGTCGGGGCCTTCACATTCGAAACGCGGGTTGTGCACTGGACGCCGCAATTTCTACTTGCGCTCGGCTGGCTCGTCTTCGGATTGTCGCTCGGCGCGATCTGGCTCTACTACTACATGATCCGCCGGGCGGCGGCGACGCGGGTCACCAGCCTGTGCTATCTCACCCCACCGATGACGGCGCTGATGGCCTGGCCTTTATTCGACGAGCGGCTGGCGCCGCTGGCGCTCGTTGGCATGGCGGTCTGCGTCATCGGCGTCGCGTTGGTGAACTGGCGTTCAGCGTAAAATCATGAAATCGCCGTTTTTCCGGCATGCGTCTGTCTCAAACGCGCGTTTGAATTTGTATCGGGCGTTTGAATAAACATGGAAAGGGAAATTGAGGTGTATACGTCGGAAACACGCGAGTTGATCCGCCGCAACGGCGAAACGGCCAGGATCCGGGCATGCCCGAACTGCGGCCGGTCGATGCACCTATCACCCGGTGGCGATCAGCCGCGCGGCATCTTTCCGGACCTGCGGCGCTATCGCTGCGGCGAGTGCGGCGTCTCGGTCACCGAGGCTGCCGACGACTGAAATCTGGGCGGGCAACGAAACGTTGCTCTGCCTTGCGAGCCCCAAGCGCGTTGTGGTCCCCTCCAGCGCTTGGGGCTTTCTTTTTCCTGGCCGAACCGCGCGCCCCAGCGCGGAACACACCGCTGGCATTATCTGGCGCCTCGATGGGAAGTCCTTAGGATACGTCTTGATCGTTGTTATCGGGGCGGCGACTGCGAACCGAACCCGTTCCCCAGGGGACCTGCCATGCGGTCCATACTGCTGACGGCGTTGATGCTCGGCTTGCTCCTCGATCGGCCGGCAGCGGCCGCCTTCGTCAATGAGAACTTGCTGACAAGCGCGCCGGCCGGATACCACGTCGGCTTCCGCGACAAGACCGACGACGGTCTGATCACCGAATGGGTGCCGGCCGGCGAAACTGTCGAGAAATGGACGGAAATGGTGACGGTGCAGGTGTTCTATCATCTGGGCGTGTCGCCGGAAGCGTTCATGAGCAACCTGGAGACCCGATGGGTGAGAAGCTGTCCGGGGGCGGGGCCCGCGCAACCGATCGCCAACGCGGTCGAGAACGGCTATCCGACGCTGGTGTGGCTGTTGAGCTGTCCGCAAAATCCCGCGAGCGGCAAGATGGAGATCAGCTGGTTCAAGGCGGTGCAGGGCAACGATAGTTTCTATCTGGTCCAGAAGGCTTTCAGGTTTGCGCCGTCGAAGGAGCAGATCGGGCGCTGGGTCCGCTATCTGAAAGCGGTGCGCGTTTGCGACTCGCGTCTGGCGGACCGCGCCTGTCCGCGGTAGCAGGACTAATCGCCTCTATCGTCGCGCCCCGCGCTTGTCAAAAGCATCCTCGCCTTGCCGGCCGCGCGGTGCAGGCCGTTATTCGTCTGTCGGATTTTCGTCGGCGACGTGCCAGCCAAAGCCGCAAGCCCGGCCGCATGTTTCATGATCAGTTCCAGGTGGCGGTGCGCGTGGCTGGTGGACAGTGCGATGAACTCCGCCGCCGATTTCACCGTGCCGAGCCGCTGCGCATAGTCCAGGGTGGCGTTTACATTGGCATTGATCAGTTCGACCGCTTTGGCGCGATAATCCTTGGCAACAGGAGCGGCCGCTGGGAGCCGCCCTTCGAGCGTGTCGCTGCCTACTTCCGGTTTGCGCGGTTGGTCGGCCGTCCGCTCTGCAACGCCGGTAGGCAGCTTCGCGCCGGCAAGCCCGTTTGCGGAAGCCGGCGCGGCGTTGATGTTGACCTTGAGGTTTTCGAGCATCCGGGCGCTATAATCCTTGGCTGACTCAGCAGCAGCCAAAGTGACTTCGTCCAATTGTTGTAATGTGCTGTCGTCCCGCGGCCCGGAACCATTGAGGTCTTCGTTGGGCGTTGTCGCGGCCAAACGGCTTGCGGCCGCGATCGCTTCCAGTAAAGGCAGTTTCTCGACCACCGCGCTGCCCTCCAGCACCGCGGCGAACGCCGCCATTGAGCGCCGCGTCGGGCGCTGAGGCTTAGCTGGCCGCTCGGATCGGTACTTGTCCATGGTCGTTCGTTTCCGCGGTCATTGCCTGCCAAACCCACCGCCACAGGGAGCGAATTTCCGCCGCGGCCTTGCCGTCGGGCGCGAACTCGGTAACCCCGAAACCCGAGCCGAGCGCGTCCTGATGGTCGTTGCGCTCGACGATATAGGGAAGGGCCAGCATCCCGGCCGCATTCAAAGCCACGGCAGCCTCGCCGATGCGAGTGCCGCGCGCCGGCGCCTGGTTGAGGACAAGCGCAAATGGCTTGCCGAGTGTGCGAACGGTGCGCAGCGTCGGCAGCGCCGCCTCGATGTCAGCTGGACTGGGCCGTGCCGGGATCAGGCACAAGTCGGCGCGCCGATTGCGCTTGCGCTCAGGTCGTTACTCGTTGCCGGCGTGTCGATGACGGCGAGCGTGAAGCCGCTATGCCTAAGCGCCAACAAGGCCCGCTCAATTTCCAAACCGCTGCCGGCACGCTCGATCCGAGGCTCAGGCAGCGTTCGGCGCCGGCTCCAACTCGCAACCGTTCCCTGTGGGTCGGTCTCGATGATGGCGACCCGTTGTCCCTCGCCCATCGCGGCGACCGCAAGCCCGATGGCGAGCGTGCTCTTGCCGCTGCCGCCCTTTTGGGTGGCCAATACGATCACGCGCATCATGCGTTGCCTTTCGCGGCAAACAGCACAGCACAACGAGAAAATGGAACTGACGATTAATCACTGGGGGAATGTTTTCGATTCGAGTCAAGGCAGATGGCCGTGATCCACAGGCTTTCGCCGGCGCTTTTTTCAGCTGCGGATCACCGCCAGCCGCCGCCGCCGTTCACATAGACCGTGTCCGCGGTCATGAAACTGCAGGCGTCGGAGCAGAGGAACAGCACCAATTCCCCGATCTCCTCAGGCTCGCCGAACCGCTGCATGGGGACATCGTCGAGGAAGCGCTTGATCAGTTCCGGAGAAGACTGCGCCGCGTCCTGGAACGGCGTTTTGATCGGCCCGGGCGAGATCGAGACGGCGCGGATGCCCTGGGTAGCGAACTCGCGTGCCACGCCCATGGTCATGGTCACGACGGCGCCTTTGGCTGCGGCGTAGTGAATCGAGGAGCCGGGGCCGCCGCGGCGGTGCGCCATGCTTGCCATGTTGACAATCACGCCGCTTTTGTTGGCGAGCATGTGTGGCAGCACCGCCTGCATGGCGTAGAACGTGCCGTTGACGTTAAGCGCGAACGTCTTGTCCGTGAGCGCATCGTCGATCTCGAGGAATTTGGCGCGGCGAATGGCGGCGCCGGCTGAGTTGAACAGAAACTGCACGCTGCCGAAGGCGGCGATGCCGCGGGAGACCATGTCGTTGACCTCGCCGCGCTTGGTGACATCGACCTTGAGAGCCAGCGCCTGGCTGCCTTTGCCGTTAACTTCCGCGGCGGTCCGCCGCGCGCCCGTGGCATTGACGTCGGCGCAGATAACGTTGGCGCCCTCGCGGGCGAAGATCAGCGCCGTGGCGCGGCCGATGCCGCTGGCGGCGCCGGTGATGATGATGGTCTTGGCGGCGAAATAGTCCGGTGTCTTCGGCATGACTGTTCCTGTCCCGTTCGTGAGGGGCTGCAGTGTGCCCGCCCGGCGAGCGTGTCACAATCGGGTGCTTTGCCGTGTCACACTCCGAATCCGGTATCGGCGATGAGAAATCGTTCACCATGCCGTTGCCCGGGAGCCGTTGTTCAACAACGAAAATCTTTGTCATCAAAAAGAGCCGGAGCAAATAAAACTGTCACATGGCGTTCGCAGATCAGATGACGGCGACACTTAACGCGATTTTATGAAAGTCCGACTAGCAGATTAATTCATGATCGAGCTCTCGATCGCTCGTGCTAATTTCGCAAAAAGATCATGATTGCGCCGCTCCGCAAGCAAAGCGTACAGCGTCCTTCACTGTTGGCCGATGTCACGGTCGTTGAAAGGATGTGGCGAGCCGCGCTGGCTCCTGGCCAGAAACTTCCGCAATACGAGGAGGTCGTACTTGGCAGTTTGGGGCGGCTTGCCGATCATCTGCTATTGTTCGAGTGCGACGCTTCCGCTTCGTTCAGGGTGCTGAGGGCCGGCCGGAAAATCAGCGAGTGGACCGGCACCAATGTCCGCGGCAACGCGCTCGCCGACCTGCCACGCGATTGCGCTATTGCGCTCGGCGCCGTGCTGACACAAGCGATCGAAGCGTCGGCACCGGTACGGTATCGCATGCATCGTGTCGCCGACGGCATGGTCGAGACCTATGAGATGCTGGCCTTCCCGATGGCGTGCCGGTGGGGGCCGCCGATCACCGGTGTGTACGTCGCGGAAGCCGGTACCCGGTACAATTTGGTCGACACGATCTTCCGCTCCACGCACCAAGGCATTCTGGCGCTCGCGGCCATCCGCAATGCCGCCGGCGCTCCGATCGATTTTCAAATCGTCGCCTTTAACCAAGGCGCCGCCGAGATGCTTGGCGTCGACGAGAGTGAGTTGCAGTGGTGCCGGCTTTCCGAGCTGCCACTCGGGTCGCCTTCGCTCGGCATTCGCGATCGGCTCATGGCCAGCGTTGGCACCGGACAATTCGATCAGTTCGAGTTCGCCTTTACGCGAACGGACAGTGAAATCCATGTGAATGTCGGCGTCGCATCCGTCGGCGATCTGTTGTCCATGACACTCACCGACATCGGCGATCTCAAACGGCGTGAAGCATCGTTTCGCCTGCTGTTCGACGGCAATCCCGTGCCGATGTGGCTATACGATCCAAGCGATCTGCGCATTTTGAATGTCAACGATGCCGCACTGTCGCATTACGGTTATACGCGGGGGCAATTTCAAAGCATGACGCTACCCGAACTCTGGTCGGGCGACGAAAGCGACGTCCATCGTGAGGCGGCGAAGTCGGTGGGCGAAAAATACCAGTCGGATCGAAGCTGGCGGCACGTCAAGGCCGATGGCGGCGAGATCGAAGTCCTGATCTACGCCCGACGGGTCCCGTTCGGGCGCATGAACGCGATTCTGGTGGCGGTCGTCGATGTCACCGAACGCAAACAAGCCGAAGCGCGCATCGCCTACATGGCGCATCACGATGCTTTGACCGATTTACCCAACCGCGTGCTGTTTCATGAACGGCTGAATGAACTGCTCGCGCGGGTACGCGAGCATGGCGAGAATCTTGCGGTCCATTGCCTCGATCTCGATCACTTCAAAGGCGTCAACGATACGCTCGGCCACCCGATGGGCGACAAGCTTTTGCAGGCCGTTGCGCAACGCTTGCAAAAATGTCTCCGCCCCAGCGACCTGGTGGCGCGCCTTGGCGGCGACGAATTTGCGGTCGTGCAGTTTCCGCTCGGCGGTCCCAACGAGGCCAGCACACTGGCCACGACATTGATTGAAGTGGTGAGCAAGCCATACGAGGTCCATGGCCACGAATTCATCATCGGCGCCAGCATCGGCGTCGCTCTCGCACCCGGCGATGGCGACGGACCGGACGGGCTGCTGCGCAATGCCAGTATCGCGCTTTACCGTGCCAAGGCCGAAGGCCGCGGAACAGCGCACTTCTTCGAACCGGAAATGGATCGCCGCATCCAGGCGCGGCGCCTGCTCGAACTCGACCTCCGCAAGGCGTTCGCCAATGCGGAGTTCGAACTGTTCTATCAGCCGCTGATCAGTCTCAACACCAGCGCGGTGAACGGCTTCGAGGCGCTGTTGCGTTGGCGGCATCCGGAACGCGGGATGATCGCGCCGGGTGAATTCATTCCGCTCGCCGAAGAAATCGGGCTCATTGTGCCGCTCGGCGAATGGATACTGCGTACGGCTTGCACCGAAGCGATGCGGTGGCCGGGCCAACTCAAGGTAGCGGTGAATCTGTCGCCTGCGCAATTCCGCAGCCGCGGCGTGGTGAAGGCGGTGGTGACGGCGCTTGCCTATTCACGCTTACCGGCCAATCGCCTGGAATTGGAAATCACCGAAACGGTGCTGCTTGGCGAAACCGATGCGAATCTGGCGACCTTGCACCAGCTTCGCGAGATCGGTGTGCGCATCTCGATGGACGATTTCGGCACCGGCTATTCGAGCCTGAGCTATTTGCGCTGTTTTCCATTCGACAAGATCAAGATCGATCGTTCGTTTGTCAGCGAACTCTCCGAGCGTCCCGATTGCGTGGCCATCATTCGGGCCGTTGCCGGCTTGGGGCTAAGCCTCGGTATTGCCACGACGGCCGAGGGCATTGAAACGACCGAGCAGCTCGAACGCGTCCGCGCGGAAGGTTGCACGGAAGTGCAGGGCTACCTGTTCAGTCCCCCGCGGCCTGCTTCCGAACTCGGCGAGCTCATTCGCGCCGAGCAAACCAAAGTGGCTGCGGTCGCGTAAAGCGGAGCGACGCCGGGCCTCGGCCGGCTCGGATCAGCGTTGCAATAACCTCTCCCGCAACGGGAGTGGGGAGGCTAGGATGTCGGCAACGCGCCAAGCGTCGGTCATGTCAAAGGGAGGCAATATGTTCAAGAAATCCATCATTCTTGCAATCGCCGCGCTTGCCATCGGCGGTGTCGCGCTGGCGCAGACGCCGCCGGCGAATCCGCCATTGTCGCCGTCGCCGATGAAGCGCAACATCCTCGGCAAGGTCGCGGTGCCGAATTCGAATTATGAAGTCACGACCGCCATGGTGGAGATTGCGCCGGGCTTTAAGGCGCCGCGTCATAGCCACCCGGGAATCGTCGATGCGACGGTAGTCGAGGGCCAATTCTGGCTCGCGCTCGACGGTCAGCCGGAAAAGACTTTCACCGCCGGCCAGTCATTCGAGATATCAGACCGCGCTATCCACGCCGAAGGCGCGATCGGCGACAAGCCGTGCAAGCTCTTCGTCGCTTACGTGCTTGAGAAGGGCCAGCCTCTGGTCATCCCGGCGAAGTAAGGCACCAGCCGTTGATGGACCGTACCGACTGACATCGCAGTACAGCGCACGTGAGGGAACACAGCATGGCTCCGCACGGACCCATCGAGTATCGCGAAGCCGCTTCGGAAGTTCGCGCGGTGTTCGACGACATCAAGCGCACCCGGCAAGTCGAGGACGTGAACAATTTCTGGAAATACGTCGCCCATGATCCAGCGACACTCAAACGCACATGGGACAGCATCAAGGAGATCATGGCGCCGGGCGCGCTCGATGTGCTGACCAGGGAGATGGTTTATCTCGCGGTGAGCGTCACCAATGGCTGCGGTTACTGCATTGCGAGCCACGGCGCCGCGGCCCGCAAGGCCGGAATGAGTGGGGCGATGTTCGGCGAGCTCATGGCTGTCGTCGGCATGGCCAACGAAACCAACCGGTTGGCTAACGGCTACCGCGTGCCGATCGATCCGGCGTTCGAAAAGTGAACTGTCACTTTGGACAGAGCAGATCTTCGACGCCGCGGACTTGCGGAAGATGAGAGCGACAACGTCCACGCACTTTTACCGCGCATTCGGTCCATTTGAACGGCACAGCGAATCAAAACAGCCCCGGTATCCTCCGGGGCTGTTTCTTGGCACCTTTTCTTGGCACCTTGCGCAAGATGTTCGTTATTGGGGATGCGCACTTTCTTGCGCCGGCGGCGGCACTAAGCCTGGAAGCGCCGGATTGATCGGATGTGGTGCTGGCGTGGGAGGTAGCTTTGTTGCAGCGGTCGAAGTTTGATTCGACGCTATTTCGGTCGGGCTGTGGCCGACGCCAAAGGCGATAGCGACCAGCACTACGATGGCAACGACGCCCGCAATCCATCCCCAGCTGATGTCTTTGCCCCGCGTGGTGGGCTCATATTCTGCGCCGCGCCACGGCGGCTCATTGGGGTCCCGGTAGTCAGACATGGCTAACCTCCGCCTTTGATGGAACTCCACAACAACCGCCTGGGCGCGCGCGGTGTTCCCCGCCACTGCGCAAATAGCCGCCCTGTCTCGGCGGCATGACGCTCCCACTGGCCGGCGGAACCTTGGGCTGCGCCGCACTGTTGAACGGAACCGCGAAGCCGCTATTGTGCGGCCGCCACGCGCCGCGCTCGTAGCTCAGCTGGATAGAGCATCAGACTTCGAATCTGAGGGTCGGGAGTTCGAATCTCTCCGAGCGCGCCAACACTTAGACGATGTTGTTTGGAATGTGTTGGGAATCGCTTTTCCTACTTTGTTCACTGGCGAATGGCATCGTCGTAGCGGACCCCAAATCACGCCGTATCTTTCTCGTCGCGGTGAGCGACCCGCGCGCGAGCTACGCGGTGAGTTGTCTCGATGTTCGGCTCGACGTAGTGGCGCGTGGTGGTTTGCAGGTTGGAACGTTGCAAATGTTCCGACGTATCCTCAAACGGTCCTCGAAGGTCGCCGAGCGAGGGGTTGAGGAGCTGGAAGGCACCGCGGAATTGGGGGCGTTTAAAAAGCGGTTACTTCAATGATGACACTTCACGCTGCCATCCCCAACAAAAATTATCAGGGCTCGGTGAGTATCTTGTGGAACATTCGCTGCTCTTTGAAGCTGATGCCATGTTACCGAAGCTGGATGATATCGCCCCTGTCAAACGTGGACGCGACATCCGCGTTGTCGTCAACATTCCGGGGCGATTTTCGCACGCGCGCTTCATCGCTCCTGATAATAT
>JBAUGC010000851.1:0-1996 GCA_049679485.1 Xanthobacteraceae bacterium | reverse complement strand
AATTCCGAGGCTGCGGCGCAAAAGCTTTACGGCCTGCCGGATATTGCTCTGATCGACATGGGCGATTTCGTCGGCGGTATGCTGAAATATCTGCGCAATCATCCGGTGGCGCGCGTGACCATCGCCGGCGGCGTCGGCAAGATGACCAAGCTTGCGCAAGGCCTCACCGATCTTCACTCCAAGCGCGGTGAAGTCGACCGCGCGCTGCTGGCGAGCTTTGCCGGGGTCGCGGGCGGCTCCGCGCAACTGGGTGCGCGCATCATCGCCGCGAACAACGCTGCCGAAGCTTTTGCGCTGGCGCGGACCGAAGGCATAACGCTTGGCGACGCCGTGGCGCGCGCGGCGCAAGATACCGCTGAACGCATCGTCGAGGGCCGCGGCATCGCCACCGAGATCGTGTTGTTTGATCGCGACGGTGCGCTGGTCGGGCGGGCGCCGTTCAAGAATACTTAGCAAGGCCGTCACGTTGCGCCTCCCCGAAACCGGCGGCGATAATCGGGATCGTAGAGCGCGCTCTCGCGAAAATCATGCGTGGCGATGGCGCGGCCGACAAGAATGAGCGCGGTGCGCTCGATATGCGCAGCGGCCACTCGCGCGGCGATGTCGGCGAGCGTGCCGCGCAACACGCGCTCTGCCGCCGAGCTTGCCTGAACAACAACCGCGGCAGGACAGTCGGCGCCGTAGAACGGCGTCAATTCCTTGACGACGGTCTCAATCGCATGAATGGCAAGATGGATGACCAGCGTCGCGCCGCTCTCCGCAAAGGTCGCGAGCTGTTCAGATTCCGGCATCCGGGAGGCGCGGCCGGACACGCGGGTGAGCACCACGCTTTGTGCGATTTCCGGCACGGTCAGTTCGCACTCCAGAGCCGCTGCTGCCGCGGCGAATGCCGGCACGCCGGGCGTGAGCGTATATGGAATGCCGCGACGGTCGAGCCGGCGCAGTTGCTCGGCAAGCGCCGAGTAGATCGAGAGATCGCCGGAATGAAGGCGCGCGACGTCGTGACCGGCGGAGTGGGCGGCGGCAAACTCGGCCTCGATTTCATCAAGCGACATCGGCGCCGTATCGACGATGCGCGCGCCCGCCGGGCAAAAGTCGAGTAGTTCGCGCGGCACAATCGAGCCCGCATAGAGACACACCGGGCAGCGGGCGATCAGACCGCGGCCACGCACCGTTATGAGGTCCGCCGCGCCCGGCCCCGCGCCAATGAAATGCACGGTCATTGCGCCGGCTCCGAAGCCGCCAGTGCGCAGGTCGCGGTACCCATCACCAAGCGGGGACTGATCAGGCGAGCCGATGGTCCGGCAGCGGCTAGCGCGGCAGCTTCGGCGACTGACGACACGCCGGTCAGCGCGCGCACGCGTTCCGACCGCGTTTGCGTGCGAGGTTCAGCCGCCCGAGCGTCAGCATCGGATACCAGAACAACGGTGACGCCGAGTTTTTTTGCTGCTACTTGAACGCCGACCTCGGCACTCTTTGTCGCAATCGTAGCGATGCCATCGAGCGCGTCAGCCGCGATATCTGCATGCGCTAGCGCGGCGCGGATCGCGGCCTCGATGTCGGAAGCGGGCGCGCCCCGCCTGCAGCCAACGCCGGCGACGATCACGGCTTGGTCCAAGCCCATTGTGTGACCGGCATCGCTGCTCGCCAGCCGGATTTTTCGCCGACCGTGCCAGCGCGCGCGATGGCGATGCGAATGAGTTCGCCGCCAAGCGTCGTGTGCCGGTCGATCAGCAGCGCTTCGGTTGCGAGCGTGACGGCGTTGATCACGAGACGCCCGCCGGAGCGCAGCGCTGCAATGGCGGTGTCGAGCAATACGGGCTCACCCGCGCCGCCGCCTACGAAAATGGCGTCAGGTGAAGCAAGGCTTTGCAGTGCGGCGGGCGCGGCTGCTTCCACGATTTCAAGTCCCGGCACGCCGAAGGCCGCGGCATTGCGGCGGATGCGCGCTGCGCGGTCAACGCGCTGTTCAATCGCAATCGCGCGCATCGAAGGG
>JBAUGC010000850.1:0-22673 GCA_049679485.1 Xanthobacteraceae bacterium | reverse complement strand
GCCCGAAATTGTCGCGGCAGAACACGAGAAACGCATCGGTGTGCTGCGGCTCAATGCCGGCCTTTTGCGGCTCGGCGCCGGTGTTGATCTCGACGAACAGCAGCGGCCGTCGCCGTTGCTTGGCAATCTCCTTGGCCAAAGCCTCGGCCAGGCTCGCCCGGTCGAGCGAATGGATAGCATCAAACAGGGCGACCGCCTCTCTCGCCTTGTTCGATTGCAGCGAGCCGACAAGATGAAGCTCAAGATGCGGATGGCGCGCGATCAACGCCGGCCATTTGGCCTTAGCCTCCTGCACCCGATTCTCGCCGAATATCCGCTGCCCCTCAGCGATGACGGGCTCGATCGCTTCGGCACCGAACGTCTTCGATACGCCAACTAGCGTTACGCTTTGCGGATCACGTCCGGCCTCGCCACAGGCGCGAACGATGTCTGCGCGTACGGCGGCAAGCCCGACCTCTCGGCTTATAGTTTCCATTTCGTCAACCGCACTGCGGAACCTGTCAAACTCTAACGAATGCACCAAAGGCGCTTTTACGCATTTCTATTACGTTGAGGAAACCCCAGGGGCGGGGAATGCGCATGCCGAAAGTTCGAACAAAGCGTCTCGAGGCCTCTTGGTCCAACAAGGCTTGGTCCGACGGGTCTTGGTTCAGCAGGCCTCGGTTCCAAAGGTATTGGCCCCAAGCGTCGTGGCTCCAAACGTCCTGGCTCGGCAACGCCTGCCACAATTGGCGCAACACGTCTCTGCGCAGCAAGCCGAGACTTAGTATCCGCGCCCGCCTGATCGTTGTTGCTCTTTTGGCTATCGCCCCCCTCATGCTCGAACGTTTTCGCGGTCTCGAACGAACCCGTGCCGAACGCGTCGAACTCGCTCTCGCCAGAATGGCCGACTTGGCACGCGGCGGCGCCGAAGCCCAGCGCGAGGTCATTTACTCCGTGCGCGCTCTGCTCCAGGTCGTCGCGCGGATCTACGCCAAAATGCCGCTCGATCCAGCCGACTGCAATCGGACACTGGCCGAACTGACCGGCAAAATCCCATGGCTTCACGGTGTATACATTGCCGGCGCAGATGGCCGAATAAAATGTGTGACCGACCCGCGTATTGTCGGCTTGAATGTTTCGGACCGCGCCTATTTTCAGAACGCGCTGCATTCGCGGGATTTTTCGCTTAGCGACTATCTCGTGACACGGATCAGCCAGGTACCCGCACTGATTGCAACCTATCCAATCGTCAAGGATGGCGGCTTGGTCGGCGGCGTGATCCTTGGATCGATCAATTTGCAATGGATTGACGATCTTGCGACTACTGCTGCGCAGCGCTCTGGCACCTCAGTTGCCTTGGTCGACGGCAACGGCACGCTCATCGCTGCATCGGCGGAAGAGGAATCGTTGGTCGGCAAAAACTTCACCGGCCATGCGCTCGCCCACGACATGTTGGCCAACAACGAAGGCACTATGACCGCCGCGGGCTTCGATGGGGTCCGACGCATTTTCGCTTACGTTCGCGTGCCGTGGACGAGAGCGCGGCTTGCGGTTGGGCTTGACGAGAGCGTGGTACACAGCGGCATCGATCGCGAGATCCGCATTGCCTATGTGCAGCTTGCGGTATTCGGCATGCTCGTTCTGCTGACCGCGTGGTTCGGCGGTGAACGGCTGATCCTGCGGCCGATCCGGCATTTGGTGCGCACTGCGACGCGTTTCGGGCGCGGCGACTTCCGGGTACGCGCAACGGAGAAGCCCTGGCTCGCCGAATTCGAGCCGCTGGCGGTCGCGCTAAACGACATGGCGCGCAAACTCGCCGGGCGCGAAGAGGAACTGCAGATCGCCAACCAGCACCTTGAGGAGTTGGCAAGCCTCGACGGCCTTACCGGTTTGGCCAATCGGCGCGGCTTTGATCGCCAGCTTGGCGTCGAATGGCAGCGAGCGACCGAACATGGTTTACCGCTTGCCCTGATGATGATCGATATCGATCATTTCAAGCTGTTCAACGACCGCTATGGCCACGTGCAAGGCGACGCCTGCCTGCGTGCGGTCGGCGAGACTCTGTCACTAGTTACTCTAGAGGAAGCGGTCCTTGTTGCCCGTTATGGTGGCGAGGAATTTGCGTTACTGCTGCCGGGCGTTGGACTCGAGCGTGCGAACGCGCTTGCCGAAGAAGGGCGCGGAGCGATCGAAGATCTCCTCATTCCCCATGCTGAAGCGCCTTGCGGGCTTGTGACGATCAGCATCGGCGTGGACTCGCTAGTACCGAAGCAGGATCAACCGGCGGCCGAGCTGGTCGAAGCCGCGGATCGGGCGCTGTATATCGCCAAGCGCGGTGGCCGCAATAGGGTGATTGCGCATCTTCCGGCTGCGGCCAAGAGTGGCGAATTAGTCTGAGCCCGAACCGGTTTCGTTCGCCGATCAGGACTTTCACGCGCGCGTTTTCTTGCGCGATGCCGCTTTGCGCTTCGCCGGCTTGGGCTTTTTTGGAGGCGCCCAGATCATGCCTTCGAGCTTCATACCGTCCGGGTCGGCGAAATAGACGGCATAGTAGTTCCGGCCGTAATACTCACCGGGCGGGTCGAGCACGGTCATGCCGTTCTTCTCGAGGAATCCACCGAGCCGGTCGACGTCGTCGCGACTCGCCAGCTCGAAGGCGTAATGGTGAAAGCCGATATCGCCCTTGCGATATTTTCGCTTCCTGCCCTGCGCATCAGCGGCGGCGATCCAGAACAGGGTTTTGCCGTTACTCCAGCCGGCCATGTCCTCGTAATCGTACTTGCGCTTAAAGCCGAGAAAGCCGAGCAGCTTGTCGTAGAATTCCTTCGATCGCCCAAAATCACCAACACTGAGGACGAGGTGGTCGATACCGACGACGCGAGGCATTGAACCTCCGGCTTTTTGCAGGGCCGCAAACCGATCCGATGACGCAGAGGCGTCTTATGCCGTCTGGGCCAGCGCGTCGAGCGACCTAAGTGCCAGCGCGACGACTGTTCCATGCATGCGCCACTGGGGCCCGGCCCTTTAGTCCAGAAAAGCCACAATGCCTGCCTAAACGCGGACCGTTTTGAAGACGGAAACAACAATGCCCCGGAAAAAGCGGGCACATCCGCCAGCATTGCAAATATGCCGCACCCCGGAAGATCCTCGATCACCGTGAAGCAACCGCAGCGCCTCAGCTCTCCCGGCCGAGGCAGTTGCGGTGCCGGGGCCGCAAATGACCGCCGGGTTCATCCCGATTGTTCTGAGGGTCTAGTCCGACGTATAATTGGGCCGAGAGGGCAGCGGCTCGGGCGTCCAAGTCTGCGCAAGTTGCAGCTTTGTTTTACTTTTGGCCTTAGCGTTGCACCCCGGCCCACGACGCCGAGAAGCTCTATCGAGGCGAGTGGCCAATGATCGCGAGCGGAATCCACAGAAGCTCAATGAAGATCGTAAGTCATTGGTTGCGGCCTCGGTCGCTGTCAATTCGGTCCCGTTCGCCTGCACTGCTGCACGGCCTGCGCCGCGGCATGTCGCCATGCATGCGGGCTGGGGTAGTCGCTGCGTTTGCCGCCGGCCTGGCGCTCGCCGGGTGCACCGGGTCGACGCCGTTGAGTTCGTCTTCTTCTTCGCACACAGCCGCGGAGGGCCTGCTCGGACTGAGTGGTGCTGCGGCCGCGAGCGGCCTCGGCCGCCGCGAACTGACGTCGCCGGAAAAGAAAATCATCGGCGATGCGGTTGCCCTTTCGGTCAGGGATCCAGGTTCGGCGCAATTTCGTTGGCCGACGATTCCGGCCTCTGAGGAGGGTCAGGTCAACTACTGCGGCATGGTCAATGCCAAGAGTCCATACCCCGCGTATAATGGTTGGCAGGCCTACATTGTCGAAGCCCACATCACCGCCGGCAAAGTCTCTTCGGCTGTGGTGGGTCTTATTGCCGGTGGCAAGGACACTGAGATCGTCCGCAAGATGTGCAAGAAATACGATCTGGATCCCAGCAGCGCGGGCTAACGCCCAAAAAAATCACACTGCAGATACCCTTCAAAGCCGCAAAGTGTCGCGGCCAGCCTTGAAACTTGCGTCAAGGATGTCGTTCAGCTCCGTATCATTGGTTGGGCCGCAGGAAGGCTATATCGTGGGCTGGATACCCTGTTTGTTTGTTGTTTGTGTTTTGCGACGAAACGGGCAATCGCCCAAAGTTTCATCAGCGCAACCTCATTGAGCACTGTATCGAGAGTTAATGATCGTGTCGCCGCCAGTCGAAAATGTTCGATTAGCGGTCGCTCGTTAATAACGAGGCGCGCTGCCGTTAATAAACAACACATCGCGGTCGCGGAGCTCTATGCAACGGATGTCGATGTCGCTATCATGCTAACGTGTCAAGAACCGACGGGGGCAAGAACCCCTGCTCAGCCAGACCTTCAGGGAGGGATTTATGCGAAGACGCGAATTTCTGAAATATTCTGCCGCGGCGGCGGTAACCGCGCCGTTCGTGCGGGTCGCGAGCGCGGACGCCGGTGTCTACAAAGTCGGCGTGATCGGCGCCAAAACCGGTCCGCTCGCTCCGGGTGCGGCTGTTACCCATTTCCCGCCTTATAAGCTGTGGGCACATGAGGTCAACGCGCGCGGCGGCATCAAGCTCAAGGACGGCCAGCGCAAGATCGAGATCATCGAATATGACGATCGCACCCAGCCGCCCGAAGCCATCAAAGCCGTCGAACGCGCCGCTGCGGTGGACAAGTGCGACTGGATCGGAGGAAATTACGCGACCGGCTTCAATCTCGCCTGCGCACCGACCTTCGCGAAGCATGGCTATCCGCAACTGACGCAAGCCTGCGTGACCGATCAGGGACCGAAGCTCGTCAAGCAGTTTCCCGGCTTCTTCATGTTCCAGTCGTCGACGACAGCCTACGCCAAGGGCGCGATCGGCGTTCTGAAGAAACTGAAAGATGGCGGCCAGATCGGCAACAAGGTCGCGGTGGTGAATGTCGGCGACGACTTTGGCATCGAACTCGCCAACGCCGGCCGGCCGCTATTCAAGCAGAACGGCTTCGAGATCGTCTACGACAAGTCCTATCCGCTCGGCACGCAGGACTACACGCCGGTGGTCAAGGCAGCGAAGGCTGCCAATCCGGACGCGTTCGTGGCCTGGTCGTATCCACCGGACACGTTTGGTCTTGCGGATGCTTCCAAGATCGAGGCCCTCAGCGTCAAGGCCTATTACTGTGCGGTCGGCTGTGCCTTCCAAGGCTTCTCACTGAAGAACGGCGCCGCTGCCGAAAACATTCTCGGCGCCGGTGGCGTTGTCGACTCCCCGGAAATCCGCGACTTCTACAAGCGGCATAAAGAAGTCACCGGCGTCGACGCAGACTATTGGGGCAGCCCGTTCTACTATTCGATGCTGCAGATGCTGACGCAGTCGATCGAGGCTGTTGGCACCGTGGACCGGATGGCCATTGCAGCTCACTTCCGTAACCGCAAGTTCAAAACGCTTGTCGGCGAAGTCGAGTTGCCCGGCCAAATCCTCGATAAGGTCTATACGGTCGGTCAGTGGCAAGGCGGGTTCTTCTCCGCCGTGAATGGTGAAGGCTTCCCAAGCTATTCGCAGGTCAAGCTGAAGACCAGTTGGGGATGACAAAGCCTGAGCTCGCGATGGCGGTCTGATCGCGTATCGCTGAGCCGATGACTCCCGCGTAAGGTCATCGTCCCCGGCCGATGAAGGCCGGGGACGAGTACAATGAGGAGTCGACTTTTAGCTTGCCTTCTCTTTTGGTCCTCCGTGCGTCTAACCAATGAGGATTGAGCAGAGGGCGCATCCGCACCGGGCATCCGTAATCGACTGCATCGTTTGATATGGACATCGTCATCATCGGCCTGCTGCTTGGCGGCACCTATGCCTTGATGGCGATGGGCTTGCAATTGCAGTACGGCGTCGCCCGCATCATGAATCTCGCCAACGGCGAAATGCTGATCGCCGGAGCGTTCGGCGCCTTCTGGTTTTATGCCGGAACTAAAATAAGTCCGCTTGTGTCCTTGCTGTTTGTTGTCCCGCTCGCCTTCGTGCTGAACTGGGCAATCTACCGCGTGCTGATCTTGCCGCTCGTCCGCCGCGCCAAGAGCCAGGGCAAACTCGAGGTCGACAGCATTCTGGCCACATTCGGCATAAGCTTCATCTTCATCGGTGTCATGGTGGCGGCGTTCGGCTCGCAATACACCGACTACGCCTACCTGTCGGAACCGATCTTCATTTTCGGTGAGCGGTACGGTCTCAACCGTGTCGTCGCCTTTCTGGCCTCGGCGCTGATCTGCATCGGCCTGTATGTTTGGTTGCACAAGACCCGCACAGGCCTGGCGCTGCGGGCTGTTGCGGTCAATCCCTCGGCAGCCGGGCTCGTTGCCATCAACGTCATACGTACCTCGGCGTTCGCTTTCGCGCTGGGCGGAGCCGTGACCGCGGCGGGCGGGGCGCTGCTGAGCATGTACCTGACGTTTGATGCTTCGTATGGCGTCGTCTTCACCTTGAAAGCGCTGATCATCGTCATTCTTGGCGGCGTCGGCGACATTCGCGGGACAATTGTTGCGTCTTTCGTCCTCGGCCTCGCCGAAACCGCCGTTGCTTCGCTAATCGATCCGGGTCTCACCCTGGCGGCGGCCTACGTCTTGTTCATGGTTGTCTTGCTGGTCCGGCCGGAAGGTCTGTTCGGGAGGCGGACGGCGTGACCACCATCGAAAAAACGCCGGCCGTTGCCGCGGGATTTGGCATCACCGCCCGCGAAGCGCGAACTGTGCTGGCCAGCGCTGTGCTTTTTATCGCCGCCGGTTTTGTGCCGCTGGTGTTCGGCGGCTACGTGCTGCAGGTGACGATTTCCATCGTGATGTACACGGCCTTTGCCACCTCGTGGCTGCTGTTCTCGGGACCGACCAACTACATTGCGCTATCGACGGCGGCATTCTTCGGCATAGGTATGTACGTGACGGCGGCGGGCATCGATCTCGTGCCCTATCCGGTGCTGATCCTTGCTTCCGGCGTCGCCGGCGCGGCCATGGCCGCTGTCGTCGGCCTCGCCACGCTGCGCGTCTCTGGTGTTTATTTCGTGATCTTCTCTCTCGGTCTGGCCGAACTGGTGCGGCAGTTCATGACCTGGGGACAGCACGTATTCGGCACCATGAGCGGCCTCTACGTCACCATCGAACGCAGCGAACCGATGTACTACTGGCAGCTGTTGCTGCTGACCGCGGTGATTTTTCTGGTCGGCTGGTGGATCGGCCGCTCGCGGCTCGGGTTCGCATTGCGCATCATCGGCAATGACGAATTGGTAGCGGTCCATTGCGGCATCAATACCGCGCGCGCCAAGGTGGTCCTGTTCGTCATCTCCAGCATGTTCGCCTCGGTCGCCGGTGCTCTGATCGCACCGCGCTGGGGTTATGTCGAGCCGGTTGTCGCCTTTAATCCATTCCTGTCGTTTCAGGTTGTGATCATGGCACTTCTTGGCGGCACTCATCGCCTGTGGGGGCCACTCCTGGGTGTCATTCCATTCACGCTCATGTGGGAAGCGATCTCCATCGAGTTCCCTGACCAGACGACGTTGCTTCTCGGCGTGTGCTTTCTGCTAATCGTCTACGTCATTCCGAACGGCATCACCGGCCTTATCGAAGATGCGTGGCACGGCCGCAAGCCCTCAACCGGATCGGCCCCGAACGCCTTGCAGCGTGCTGTCGGCATCTCAACCGTCTCGATGAAGAACTTGCTGCAGCGCTGGAAAAGCAACAATGCCTAGCGTGTCCGGCGTCGAGGCTCTGACCGCCGCCGCCGTGACCAAGCGCTTCGGCGGCTTGGTCGCGGTCGAGAGCATGTCCTTCAATCTGGTCGAGAAGGAAGTTCTGGGCCTGATCGGGCCGAACGGGTCCGGCAAGACGACAATGATGAATCTGATCTCCGGCGCGCTCAAACCGAGCTCCGGCGAGATCAGACTTTACGGCGATCTCATTGCCGGGACCGGCGCGAGCCATGTCGCCAAAAAAGGTGTGGCCCGCACTTTCCAGCTGGTGCGGATGCTGCCGGCGATGACGGTGCTCGAAAACGTCGCGGCCGGCGGCGTCTTCGGTCACGCGAAGCGTTGGGGCAAGGAGCTCGACGACTATGCCCATGCACTGCTGCGCCGGGTCGGTCTGCCGAACGCCGGGCCTATGCCGGTTTCGGCGCTGACGTACATCGACCAGAAGCGTGTCGAGCTTGCCCGGGCGCTCGCGTCCGATCCGAAGGTGCTTCTGCTCGACGAATGGCTTGCCGGTCTCAACCCGACCGAACTCACCATCGGCATTGCGTTGATCGAGCAATTGCGGGCCGAGGGCTGCACCATCATCATCGTCGAGCATGTTATGCATGCGATCCGGAGCCTCTGCGACCGCTGCATCGTGATGAACTCCGGCGCCAAAATCGCCGAGGGCACGCCCGCGGAGGTGCTGGCGGATCACGGCGTCATCGGGGCCTATCTCGGAGACGAGAATGCTTGAGACCCGCAATGTGTCGGTGTTCTACGGCCGCCATCGCGCGCTGGAGAACGTTTCCGCGACCATCTCCAAAGGCGAGATCGTGGTCATGCTTGGCGCCAACGGCGCGGGCAAGAGCACCCTCTTGCGCGCCATTGCCGGGCAGACGCGCAAAACTGAGGGCAGTGCGGTGTTCATGGACGGGGCCGACATCACGCAGCGTCCGCCGCATGAAATCGTCGAGACCGGCATCGCGCTGGTGCCGGAGGATCGCGGCATTTTCGCCGATCTCACCGTGCAGGAAAATCTCACGCTCGGCGCCCATCCGGCGCGCGCGCGCCGACTCGAGGCCGCTAACCTGGAGCGCGTGTTGAGCCTGTTTCCGAAACTGAAGCAGCGTCCGAAGCAGCTGGTGCGCACGATGAGCGGCGGCGAACGCCAGATGGTGGCGATCGGACGCGCCATGATGTCGGCGCCGACCATTCTTCTGCTGGACGAACCGTCGCTCGGGCTCGCCCCGCTGTTGTGCACCGAACTGTTCCGTACCCTGGCGCGCATCAAGGAAGCCGGTGTCGGCATTTTTCTGGTCGAACAAAACGCCAAGCAGAGCCTCGCCATCGCCGACCGCGGCTATCTGCTCGACAACGGGCATATCGTCGGCGCCGATAGCGCCGCGGCGTTGGCGAAGGATGAAAAAGTCAAAGCGGCCTATCTCGGGGAATAAATATTTCATCGACCACGACGTTCTACAGGTTCTTTCGCACTAACCGCCACTAGGCGACCAAGAATCTCTTTTTTTGTCCGCAACGTTGACTCTGGTCCTTGCCCAAATGATATATCAAATCCATAGATGTTGTGCACAATAGCTCGGACGCGGATGCCAACCAACAGTGGAGAGGAGATCACAATTCCTCGTGACGGACGGCTCCGAATCACGAGCCGGACCTTTGTGCAACGCCTTTCCATCTCACTCACTTGGCATACTCTTTGAATAGCAGGGAGCGTGACACTGGAACAACTGCGGATATTCGTCGCCGTCGCGTACGTTGAGCATTTCACGCGCGCGGCGCAACGCCTCAAACTCAGCCAGTCCGCTGTAAGCACGGCCATTGCTGCGCTTGAAGCTGAGCACGGCGTTCTGTTTTTCGATCGCACTCACCGTAATGTCGAGTTAACCGCAGCTGGCAGCGTTTTCCTCGAGGAAGCGGAGGGTATTCTTGCTCGCGTAGACTTGGCGCTGCGGCGACTGCACGATCTTTCAGAGTTGCGAATTGGCCACCTTGCAATTGCGGCGAGCCAAACCGTCGCGAATTATTGGCTGCCGGTTTTTCTCAATACATATCGCGAACAATATCCGGGAATAACAATTGATCTTTGGAATGGGAACTCTACCCAAGTCGAAAAGCGTGTCCTTCGCGGCGAAGCCGAATTTGGAATCATTGAGCAAGGTCCGCATGATACGACGCTGGACACTGAAATTTTGGCTCCTGATCGGCTTGTCGCTGTTGTAGGCCAGCAGCATCCTTGGTTTGGCCGCAACAGCATTGACTGGCCGGAGCTTCCTCAGACACGCTGGATAATGCGCGAACCGGGCTCCGGCACGCGTGCACTCTTTGAAAGCGCCCTTCTGGAACGCGGCATAGAGCCGGAAGCCCTTGAAATCAGTCTCGTTCTCAAGACCGGCGAAGCGGTTCGCAACGCGGTAGCGGCCGGTACTTCGGCTGCAGTGTTGTCGGCCCTCGTCGCCGAAGAGGCGCTCAAGGCAAATACGCTTCATCAACTGGAAGCAATTTCAATCACTCGGCAGTTCGTGATGCTGAAACTGCCGGCGCGCAAGCCGACCAACGCTGCGACGGCGATGATCGAGCATCTGCGTGCCGCTAACAAAGGCAGATGGCCCAACAATGCTCGCTCCTCAATACTCCGATCAATCGCATGACCCGATACTTTCAATCGTCCGGGCAAATAATCCGCATCTGGCTATTGCCGGTTTATTGGACTTTTAGATTGTGCGCTATGCAGTTTCTTGGTGATCGATATTCGTTCGACGGAAGATTCGCACAATGAATTTCCACGAACCAGCCCTTGATAGGAGTGAATTTTCATCACCAAGGTCTTTTGAAGCGTTGGCACGCGCCTTGCTTTTTGGATGTCCGATGCAAACGAGACAGGTCGCCGCTGCAACCAATACGGTTTTCTATCCAGTATCTGATCGGCGCGACCTGCAACGTCGCTCCGCCGCGTTCAATTGAGCTTACTTTAGTGATCTAAGCAAAAAGGGAAATCCAGATGGACAAGTCGAGCTTCATCCTGACGGACGGCCTCAGTCCAACACTCGGCTTTGCCGTGATCGGCGCTCTTGGAGTGGTGATGCTGGCTCTGGCATTGGCCGTCCGCTCGATGATCCGCACCACCGACGATTATGTCGCCGCCGGCCGTCGGATCGGTCTCGGATTTGGCGTTGGCTCGGTGATAGCGGTTTGGACCTGGTCGGTAGCGGTTCTGACCTCCGCCGCGGTTACGTACACCTGGGGAATAAGCGGCCTGTTCTGGTTCGTGGTGCCTAATGGGCTTGCGATTATGCTGCTCGCCCCGTTTGCCCTCCACCTCCGCAAGAAGCTTCCAGCCGGGTACACGATTACTCAATTTATCAAGGAGCGTTTCAACAATCCCGCGGCAACCGCGGCTGTGTTGGCGGTCATCGTATTCACCGCTGGGATGTCGATCCTGCTCAATGCGCTTGGCGCGGTGATCGTGTTGAACACGATCTATGGGATCAAGCCGCTCGCCGTTCTGCTGGTGGCGTTGGTGATCATCACCATCTACTCCTACTTCGGAGGCCTTTGGACATCAGCAATCACCGGAACGATAAACACACTGCTGTTGAGTGTCCCGGCGGCAATTGTCCTTTTATTCGTGCTCGCAAAGCTTGGTGGTCCGGATGCGATATTCAGCAAAGTGCAGGGAGCGGGGCCACAATTCCTCAATCTCGCTCGCGGCGAAACCGCCCTCAATTTCGGTATAGTGACCGCCCTCGGATTGCTCGCAGTCGCAATTGCGGACCAAGCGCTTTGGCAGAAAGTGTGGGCTATCAAACCTGATCGCCTGGCGCGAACCTTCTTGTGGGCAGGCGCATGGTTCTACCCCATCCCGATCACGATCGGTCTGCTCGGCTTCGTCGGCATTGCACTTGGCGTAACGGTTCCAAATCAGATTGGCGATCCCGCGGCGATTGGGCCCTTCGTCATCTCCCATATCGGTCTGCCCGTCGCCCTTGTTGTGCTTTTCACGCTCGTCATTTTGAACGCGTCGTTCTCGGCAACCGACGGGGCCTTCTCGGCGCTAACGTCTGTTGTGGCGGTCGACATCATCAAGCCGCTATGGCCTGCCATGAGCGAGCGGACACTGTTCCTCATCACCCGGCTTAGCATCGTCATTGCGAGCGTGATCGTCGGCATCATTGTGCTGCTCGGGCTGCAGTTCGTCGATCTTCTGCTTTTCATGTTCGCGGTGCAGATTGCGTTCGCGATTCCCATCACATTGGCGATCTTCTGGTCGCGCTTTACCGGAACTGCCTTCGTTCTGGCCTGTACGCTCGCGCTGCTGATCGGGCTGCCGATTCGGCTAAATGCGCCGGAACCGTGGGGCACGCTCGCAATATTTGGCGTCAGTCTCGTGGTTTCGGTCGTCGTCAGCCTCATTCAGAGGCAGAAGTTCGACTTCGGCACGTTGCGCGATCGCGGCCTTGCGACTGCCAACTCGACCTTGCCGGAGCCTATCCTTGCTTCAAGGGCCGCCTAAAAACCCTCACCGTTAAGGAGACAACGAAGATGTCGGTAGCTTATGTGGCTCTCGTCCTCGGCATAGTCGTGGCTATTGCCTATCTCGCGGTCATGTACCGTGGTTTCGGCAAATCCAAAGCTGAGATGGCCGCTCACGGCGGAGCTCAACTCGGCGAGGTGCAGCTCGTTGAAGATCGCGTATTCAAAGATCAAGAGATCGGCATCGTCTGGAAGGCGGCAGCGGGTCTTGTGCTGTCCATCGTCGTCCTCTGGTTGATTAGCGTGAGCCCGTCAATCTGGTACGCCGTACCGTTCTTGGGTCTCGGGACCTCACTCGCTGTCATCGTCGCCTTCATGCTCGACAAGGATCCGGCGCCTAGCTCGCCGTAGGCGACCGCGGCTTCCTCTCGAAGCCGATCCGGCCAGTCAGCCTAGTGGTGACGCACCTAAGGTTCAACGATGACCAAAGAGATTCGGATAAACGCATTCGATATGAACAGCATCGGGCATCTCTCGCCCGGCTTATGGGCACATCCGCGTGACCGTTCTCTACATTACAACGACATTCGCCACTGGACGGATCTCGCAAAGACGCTCGAACGAGGAAAGATCGACGCGCTCTTCATTGCCGATGTCCTTGGTGTGTACGACGTCTTCCGCGGCGACGCGCAGGCGGCGCTGTCTCACGCCGTGCAAGTGCCGATCAACGATCCTCTCCTGCTGGTCCCGGCCATGGCCGCGGTCACTGAACATGTGTGTTTCGGGCTTACCGGCACGCTGACTTACGAGCCGCCTTACACTTTCGCGCGCAGGATTTCGACACTGGACCATCTCACCAATGGCCGTCTGGCGTGGAATATCGTGACGGGGTATCTCAATAGCGCCGCCAAAGGGCTAGGCCTGGAGAAACAGGACAAACACGACGACCGCTACGATATCGCCGAAGAATATATGGAAGTCGTTTACAAGCTGTGGGAAGGCAGCTGGGAGGATGACGCCGTCGTCCGCGACAAGACGCGTCGTCTGTTCGCCGATCCAAAGAAAATCCACAAGGTGCGGCATCAAGGGCGGCAATTTGAGCTGGACGCTTATCATCTCTGTGAGCCCTCACCGCAACGGACGCCGATTTTGTTCCAAGCCGGCGCTTCCAAACGCGGAAGCGAGTTCGCCGCCAGGCACGCAGAGTGCGTCTTTATATTCGGTCCCTCAAAGAAGGTCGTTAAGGCGACAGTCGACAACATCCGTAGGCTTGCAGCTGCTCAGGGTAGGGACCCCTCAAGTATCATTATCTTCACCGTGCTCACTGCAATACCCGGGCGGACCGATGCGGAGGCCCAGTCGAAACTCGAGGATTACAAGCGATACATCAGCCTCGACGGTGCGATGGCGCTGTTTGGTGGTTGGACTGGCGTTGATTTCTCCCGCTACGATCTCGATGCGCCGATCCGCTACGTTGAGAGCGACGCGATTCAGTCAATGGTCGAGGGGTTTACGGTTGCCGATCCCGATCGCGTTTGGACGGTCCGGGAGGTCGCCGAGTTTGTCGGCATCGGCGGCATTGGACCGATCCTTACGGGGGGCCCGCAGACAATAGCTGACGAGCTTGAAGGCTGGGTCGAGGACACCGGCATCGACGGGTTCAATCTCGCTTACGCGCTGTGCCCGGAGAGCTTTGTCGATTTTGTCGACTTAGTGGTTCCAGAGTTGCAAGAGCGCGGCGTGTTCAAGCGTGATTACGCGCCCGGCACGATGCGAGAGAAACTGTATGGGCCGGGCAAGAACAGATTGAGTGAAGATCATCCCGGCAGACGCTTCACGTTTGGTGCCAGCATATCTCGCGAAGCGGCTGAATAGCACCGTAGGTTCCGATGATTTCCAACGGCAAAAGCGCGCAGACTCGTAATTCTTCAAAAAAGGCACATCTGCTTGGCTTTATTCAACACGGCGTTAACAGCCATGCCGTCGGCATGTGGCGGCACCCGAAAGACAAGGTCAACTGGAATTTCGCGCGCCCAGCCTACTGGCAGCACATGGCACGGACGATGGAGCGCGGCCTTTTTGACGCGATGTTCATCGCCGACGAGCTGGCGCCGTACAGCACGTTCGCGGATAGCTCCGAAGAAACTGTTAGATGGGCAGTGCAGTGCCCGACTCACGAGCCTTCGACCATCGTGCCGATTGTTTCCACCGCAACGAAACATCTTGGCATCGGGATAACACTCTCCACCGCATTCGAGCATCCTTATTCGATGGCCCGCCGGCTTTCTAGCCTTGACCATCTGTCGGAGGGAAGGGTCGCGTGGAATATCGTCTCTTCTTACTCAAAGAGCGAATGGGAGGCATACGGCGCGGAGCTGACGGAGCGGGCGGCGCGGTACGAACAGCTCGAGGAGTACATGGAAGTTTGCTACAAGTTATGGGACTCTTGGGAGCCGGATGCGGTCATCGCCGACAAGGTCAGCGGCATCTACGCTGATCCCGCTCGAGTTCATGAGGTCAATCATCAGGGACAATATTATCGTTGCCGTGGGCGACATTTTTGTATGCCTTCGCCGCAGGGGCGGCCGGTCATGTGGCAGGCGGGCTCGTCAAACCGCGGCCGCGACTTCGCAGCCAAGCATGCCGAAG
The DNA here is from genome assembly GCA_049679485.1 of Xanthobacteraceae bacterium. GTDB lineage: Bacteria > Pseudomonadota > Alphaproteobacteria > Rhizobiales > Xanthobacteraceae > BOG-931. The sequence continues at coordinate 7,813 of JBAUGC010000850.1, read as the reverse complement.
CGATCTTTGCCGTGCATCCGACCGTGGAGCGCATGCGGCAGTATACCGACGATCTTAATGATCGCATGTTCACAAAGTTCAATCGGCCTCCCGGCAGCGTGAAGCTAATCTTTGGTGTTCAACCGATCGTCGGGACGACCCGATCCGAAGCCAAAGAAAAGCAGGAAATGATTCGCGCTCTGGTCCCGCAGCGGGGCGCAATGGCTTTGATCTCAGGCCATTTCGGTCTTGATTTCTCCAAATACGAACCGGATGCCGTGATTCAAAATATCGAAATCTTTGGCATCCAGGGAATGTACGAATCGATTGTGCATTCGCGCGGTGGTGGCGCGGTCACTGTAGCGGAGGCGGCGGAGCTTTACGGCTTACAGTTCAGCATGCCGCAGCTCGTTGGTACCGCTTCCGACATCGTGGATCAGATGGAAGTCTTCATGGATGAAGGAGGTGCCGACGGCTTTATGCTGCTCGCTACGTATACGCCCGGTTGCTTCGAGGAGTTCGTCGACCAAGTGGTGCCCGAAATGCAGCGCCGCGACCGTTATCGCACGCGTTACAGCGGTTCGACCTTGCGCGAACACCTGCTCGAATCCTGAGTTCCGGCATCGCGACGCGCTGAAAAACGGGTCTAGGCAGGCCATCTTGGGAAAGGAAGGATTGGCATTCCGATCGTCACGCCTAAAATCTGGTCATGCTGACATTGAGTGACTCATTGCGGCGTCCATTCCTCGGCGCTGGCTCCAGCCAGCGATTGAACGCGAGCCTCGTCGGCGGCGAGCTCCCGCGCCGGGCCGGAATAGACGACGTGGCCGTCGTCGAGCACGTAAGCGTGGTCGGCGATTTCGAGACTCATGCGGACGTTCTGCTCGACCAACAGTACGGAAATGCCCTCCGTGCGCATCTGCGCCACGATGCGGAAGACTTCGCGGGTAATGAGCGGGGCGAGGCCCTGCGAGGGCTCGTCGAGGATAAGGAGTTTGGGATTGACGAGGAGCGCTCGCGCGATCGCGAGCATTTCCTGCTCGCCGCCGGACAATTGCCGGCCGCGGTTTGATCGGCGCTCGGCGAGCCGGGGAAATAGCCGATAGACGCTTTCCGGTGTCCATCGGCCTGGCCGCTCGATCGGTACCAGCAGATTTTCGTTGACGGTAAGATTGGGAAAAATTCGGCGGCCTTCCGGAACGTAGCCGACACCGAGCGCGGCGACGCGAAACGGCGCCCAGCCCGTCGTCTCCCTGCCCAGGATGACAACGCGTCCGTCGCGCGGCGGGGTCAGTCCCATGAGGCTTCGCAGTGTCGTGGTCTTGCCGGCGCCATTGCGGCCAAGGAGGGCGGTGACCTTGCCTTCGGCGGCTTCGAGGCTGACGCCGTGCAGGATGTGGCTCTTGCCGTAATAGGTGTGCAGTCCTTCGGCGGTGAGTGCCGTGCTCATGCCGCCTGCCCCAAATAGGCGCTCTGCACCGCCGCGTTCGCGGCAATCTCCTTCGGTACGCCTTCGGCGAGAAGCTTGCCCTGATCGAGCACGGTGATGCGGTCGGCAAGATGGAACACAACGCGCATGTCGTGCTCGATGAGAACGATGGTGAGCTGACCGCCCTTGTGCAGGCGCCGGATGAGCTGGGTGATCTCATAGGTCTCCTGGTCGCCCATGCCGGCCGTGGGCTCGTCAAGCAATAGCAAACGGGGCTTTAACGCGAGCGCCATCATGATTTCGGTAGCGCGCTGATCGCCGTGGGCAAGTTCTCCGACCAACCGGTCCGATTTGCCGGCAAGGCCTGCCATGTCGAGCAAATCGCCGACCCGGGCGCGCACGGCCTTGTCGGCGTCGCGCGAAAGCCAGGGTCGCAACCGAAACCCGGACGCGACTTCGACCGGGATGCGCAGGTTTTCGCGCACCGAGAGTTCGGGAAATACCTCGGTGACTTGAAAGGTCCGGGCAATGCCGCGCCATACACGCCGCGCCGGCAACAGACCGCTGACGTCCTCGCCATCGAAAATGATGTGGCCCGAACTTTGCCGCAGGAAACCGCTGATCAGGTTGAAGAATGTCGTCTTGCCGGCGCCGTTCGGACCGATGACGGCGCGTAATTCGCCGGACTCCACCGTCATCGACACATTGTCGACGGCGACAAGGCTGCCGAAATTTTTGGAGACGTTCTCGACCTGCAACAGGCTCATGACGCAGCCTTGCGGTGAAAGATGCCAAGCACGCCGCGCGGAAAGAACAGCACTACGAGTACGAAAAACAGCCCGATAAACGACATCCAATTCTGGGTCTCGCTGGAGACGTAATCCTGTAGCACGACGAAGATCGCCGCGCCGAGAAGCGGTCCCCAGAAACTGCGCATGCCGCCGAGCACTGCCATGATCACGAAATCGCCGGACTGGTCCCAGCGCAGATCGTGCGGGTCGGCAAAATTGTTAAGCAGCGCATACAGCGTGCCGGCAAGGCTGACGAAAATGCAGGAGATGAGCCACGATAGCCAAATATGCCGGTCGATCGGGATGCCGAGAAAGCGGGCGCGGCGCTCGTTCTCGCGAATTGCCAGCAACGTGCGGCCGAACGGCGAGTGCAGCAAGCCCGCCATGATGGCGACGCTGACAAGAAAACAGATCAACACCAGATAGTAGAATGCCCTTTGATCGTGCACGATATCGATGGTGGTGAAGCCGAGATCGATCGGCTGCCTGCTCCAGCCTGACAGCCCGTCGTCGCCGCCGGTGACGTTGTTCCAGCGATAGGCGATGAAATAGAACACCTGGCCGAAAGCGATCGTCACCATGGCGAAGTAAATGCCCCGCAGGTGAACGATCAACAAGCCGATGACGGCGGCCGCGGCGCCGCCGGCAAGCACTCCCACCGCCATCCCGGCCAATGTGCTCGGCAACAGATATTTGATGGTCAGTCCCATGCCATAGGCGCCGAGCCCGAAATAGGCGGCGTGGCCGAACGACAGCACCCCGGTATAGCCGAGCAGAAAGTTCAGCGACATGGCAGCCAGCGCCATGATCAGGACGCGGCTGCCAAGTTGGGTGTAACCTCCGACCGCATTGATCCAATACGGCATGGTCAGGAGCAACAGCCAAACGAGCGCGTCGGCTGCGAATTTGCTGGAGCGGGGCTTCATCAAAAGCGCCCTTCTTCACCCAAAAGACCGTGCGGCCGCACTAGCAGCACCAGCCCCATCATGATGTAGATGACGGCCTCGCTTGCCGAGGGAAAGAAGATGGTGGTGATCCCGGAGGCGACGCCAATAAGCAAGCCGCCGAGCAGCGTGCCGGGCAGGCTGCCGAGGCCGCCGATAATGATGGCGACAAAGCTCGGCATGATCAGATCGGTGCCGATCGTGGGCTGCAGGCCGAGCATGCCGGCGGCAAGGACGCCGGCGAGCCCGGCAAGATAAATTCCCAGACCGAAATTGAGGCTGCGCAGAAGCCGCACGTTGACGCCAAGCACCGAAACCGTTTCCAGGTCCAGCGTACCCGCACGGATGCGCACGCCGAGGCGGGTGAAGTTCAGAAGCACAAACAATGCGCCCACCGCCGCTGTAACCAGAAGCACCATGAACAGCCGGTAGCCGGTGAGGAAGAAGAGCTGACTGCTGAGCGGGCTCGACAGCCAGCTCGGGATGGAAAACGGCAACGTCTGCGGCCCCCAAATGAATCGGGTACCGTCCTCGAGCATGAAGGCGAGGCCGAAGGTCAAAAGCAGGCTGTAGAGCGGATCGCGGCCGTAGAGCCGGCGGATCAGAACGCGTTCGATGAGCAGCCCAAACAGCGCGGTCAGCATCGGCGAGACGATCAGCGCGCCCCAAAACCCGATATACGGAACGAGCGCGAAAGCGAGATAGGCGCCGACCGCTAAAAATCCGCCGTGAGCAAAATTGATGACGCCGGACAGGTTGAGAATGAGCGAAAGGCCCAGCGCCATCAGGGCGTAAAACGCCCCGATGATGAGGCCGTTGACGATATTAAAAAGAATGAGTTGGGTCATAAGCGCAGTCGGACCTCCCGCCGGCGGCGGTTCGGCAACATATAATCGGATCAGCGCGCCGAACATATCGCGCGGCGTCTTGCATTATGCGATTTTGGTTGAAAAGACCCCGGGCGCGGCAATACCGCCCGCGCCCGGTGGGTCAGCTCAGGCCGGCCACTTCATCTTGCAGCCGGTTTCGGCCACCGGCAGCGCCGCGTCGACGCCCTTGACCTCTTCGTCGACAACAAAGAGATCCTCGGGATCGTCCTTGCCGCCGGCTTGCGCGTGGCCGACATAGAGCGTCGGCATCAACTGGTTGTCGCCCTCGCGATAGAACGGCTGGTTCGGCATCAGCGCGATCTCCGGCGGCAACTTCCAGTTCTGCAGGAATTTCGCCATTTTTGACGCATCGAGCGACTTCGTGCCGTTCGCCGCGTGCGCACAGGTCCAGGTCGAAACGTAGCCGAACCAATGCCGCGAGGTCGGCACTTTACCGCCGTTGCGTTTGCGGATCGCGGCGACGAACTCGCTGATGTGCGGCACGTTCGGCTGCTTCCAGTACCACTCGAACACCCACGTTCCGATGCGCGCGTCCGGCGGCAGGCCTTCGAGGACTTCCAGCTCCTGCTGCGCGCCAGCGATGTGATACTTTTTGTCGAGCCCGAACTGCACCGCTTGTTTGAGCGCGTTGACGGCGTCCTGACCGGCCTGCAGGAAAATGATGACGTCAGGATCGGCGGCCTGCGCCTTGATCAAATAGGACGAATAGTCGGTGGTGCCGAGTGGCGTCAGCGAGGCGCCGACTTCGGTGCCGCCGAATTTCTTGAGCGAAGCCTCGAAGCCCTGTTGCAGCGTGTGGCCGAAGGCGTAATCGGGCGTCAGGAAGTACCACTTCTTGCCGTACTTGGTGAACAGCGTCTTGGAAACGGCGTTGGTCTCCATACGGGTGGTGTTGCAGACGCGGAACACATTCCAGTGGCAATCCGCACCGGTTACCGCGTCGGTATGGCCGCCGGTGACAATGTGCAGGATGCCGGCCTGGTTGGAGACCTCACCGGTCGCCAGCGCCATCGCCGAGTTCACGTTGCCTAGCAGGAAATTGACCTTGTCGCGGTCGATCAGCTTGTGCGCCTTTTGCACCGCCGTGCCGGTATCGGTGCTGGTCGAATCCTCGGCGAGGAGCTCGACCTGCCGGCCGAGGATGCCGCCCTTAGCATTGATCTCGGCGATCGCCAGCTCGCAACCGATCTGCTCGTTCTTGCCGAGCAGCGCATAGGTGCCCGTGAACGGATCGTCGAGGCCGATCTTGACCGGCTCTTCACCGAGCGCTCTCACGACGAATGGGCTTGCAACCTGCAAAGCGCTGATCGCCAGGCCGGTCTTGAGCATGGTCCGGCGGTGCACCGGGCGACTGAGAAGATCCTTGGACATCGTAATTCTCCCTTGCGCGTTGATGCGCCACGATTAGGCCCCTCGTTTCAATCAAGCGGGCCTTTAATCTTAACAAAATTGACGTTATTTCACACGGCAGGAAGCTTCACGAGTGGGGGGCGCGCGGTGAGACAAAGAGCCGCTATCCCTGACGCAGGGCCGAAGTCATGCCAGCGGGATGATCGGCGGCACGAGATGTTTTGCTCCACAGCGTCACGGGCAACAGCCGAGCGGGCTGGTCGTCTTTGCCTAGGCGCTGTTTGAAGTTTCCTTGGATGTTTCCCCGGCCATTTTGTGCGCCCCCCTGTCACGGCGATGCATACATCGTCCGCGCGTCGGCCGTGAAGGCTTTGCGCGATTGCGGATCGACGTAGAACATGTGGCCGCCGCGGTAGAGCCGAAGCTCGGCGCGCTCGCCGTCAACGCTCGCGGGAAGATGGTTGAGCACGTAACCGGAAACCGCGTAGGGCGTGACCATGTCGCTATAGCCGTGCGCGATCATCAGCCGGAATGACGGCGTCAGTGCCAGCAAGTCCCGCAAATCCTCGGCGACGCTTGGCGACGCGCGGCCGCTGCCGTCTTGCCAATCCCATTTGCCGGAAACGTCCGGTGCGAGCAGGTTGTAGGTCATGTCGGTCTTGAAACCGAGCTCGTCGCGCGCATAGACGGCAAAGGCGCCGCCATAGGCACGGATAAAGCCGTCGAGAAACGGATCAGGGCCGTGCGCGCTTTCCGACTCCGGGTTGGGATCATCCACCGCGAACGTTGCATCGTAATGACTGACGATCTTGTGGTCGCCGGGGTGCAGTTCCTTGACGTAGGCATCATGGATGAAGCCGCGCGACCGGGCGATGACGTCCTCCGGCAATCCGGTCATCTGCGCCACGCGCGCATAAAACGCATGCGCCGCGTCGCCGCGGAGCTGCGGTCCGGCGAGCGCCGAGAGATAATCGGTGAGCGCGAAATGCTCGGCCTGCGCCAATGCGGCCGCGCTGAAGGTTCCCTTGCGTTCGAGTTCGGCTGCCGCAAGTGATGGCAGCTCCAGCGCCGCGCCGAGCGCGAAGCGATCGCCGCCGAACTGGAAATGGCCCTCGAGCATCGGCGAGACCATGATAATGCCGCGCGCCACGATGCCCTGATTGCTCTGCAGCACCCGCGCCACCTTGGCAGCGCGGAAGCCGCCGTAGCTTTCGCCTAAAATGTACTTGGGTGAACTGACGCGACCGTTTTTTGCAACATAGAGCGCGATCACTTTCGCCATCGATTCGGCGTCGCGGTGCACGCCCCAGAATGCTTTGCCCTCGTCGGGCTTGGCCGGCCTGCTCCAGCCGGTGCCGACCGGATCGATCAGCACCAGATCGGTGAAGGCGAGCCACGTGTCAGGGTTGTCGACCAGGTGCACATTGGCGCCGTCAAAACCTTTGCCGAAGGCGGCAATGCGTGGACCGACAAGACCAAGGTTGAGAAACGCCGAACCTGCGCCGGGGCCGCCGTTGAATACGAAGGTCACCGGCCGGTCGGGATTGTTTGGTTTCGCCACGTAGGCGGTATAGAAAATTGCGGCCGAGCGTTCGCCGGACTGATCGAACAGCGAAAACGTTCCAGCGGTAGCGGTGTAGGAGAGCTTGCCGGTTGGGGTGTCGATGCTGTGCTCGGTGACGGAATCGCCGGGCAACAGCGAAAGCACTCCGGGTCCGGTAGTCTCAGGCCGGCCTTGTTCGCCATGATCGGGGTGGTCGCCGGCGGGTCGGCCGGTATGCTCCTGGGCGGTCGCGGCTGTAGTCAGAAGCGCGAGCACCAAAGCGACGGCTGCGCGGCGAAAATCAAGCATATCTGTCATCCAGTTTACGAAGGGTATGGTGCGTACGATTTCGTTCATGATCACCGGGCGAAAGTGCCGGAAAGATGGCTGTCTTTCGTATAGTTTATCGGATCGCATCGACCGGCACGACCGGGCGGACGGACGCGCGAGCCGGTAGACAACGATCTTTGGATCGAGGAAGTTCTCGGCCCTCTGCCGGCACATCGACAGGAGTTTGAGCAGTGCCCATCCCTCGCGCCTCGAAGGCGCTCGCGCGCTTCACGGTACTCGACCTGTCGCGGGTGCGCGCGGGCCCGACCTGCGTGCGCCAGCTAGCCGATTGGGGCGCCAACGTCATCAAGATCGAGGCGCCCCCCGGAATCGAAGAGTCGATGGGCGGGCCGCGCGAGCGCTCGGACTTCCAGAACCTGCACCGCAACAAGCGCAGCATGACCTTGAACTTCAAATCGCCGGAAGGCGTCGCCGCCTTCTGGCGCATGGTCAAGAAGGCCGATGTGGTGGTCGAAAATTTTCGGCCAAACGTAAAGAAGCGCTTGGGTATCGATTACAAAACCCTGGCACGGATCAATCCGCGCCTGGTCTATGCC
>JBAUGC010000849.1:0-6848 GCA_049679485.1 Xanthobacteraceae bacterium | reverse complement strand
TTATGGCGCAATCGCACGCACAACCAACAAAATATATGAGCTTTGGCGAAGGCGGCACGGCCGCAGCCTTCGCGTTACTCGCGATTTACGCGATTGTGGTGGCGGCCAAAGCCTACACACCGGAATTTGCCTTCCACGCCTATTTGTTCGCCGCGGGAAGCGTGGCGGCCGTCTTTGCGATCCTTAATCGCTACTTCGATCCCGGTCATGTGCCGGCGCCGCTCACGATCAATGGCAGGCCCAACTACAATATGGGGCCGGTCAAGCTGGCTACCATCCTGGCGGTGTTCTGGGGCATTGCCGGATTCACCGTTGGCCTGTGGATCGCGCTCGAACTCGCTTTTCCGGCACTCAACTTCGACCTCTCCTTTATCTCCTTTGGGCGGCTGCGCCCCTTGCACACCTCCGCCGTGATCTTTGCCTTCGGCGGCAACGTTTTGATCGCCACTTCCTTTTACGTCGTGCAGCGCACCTGCCGCGCTCGACTGGTCGGCGATCTGGCACCCTGGTTCGTCGTGCTGGGTTACAATTTCTTTATTGTCATCGCCGGCACCGGCTATCTCCTCGGTATCACCCAATCCAAGGAATATGCTGAGCCCGAATGGTATGCCGACCTTTGGCTCACCATCGTCTGGGTTGTGTATCTCTTGGTTTACCTCGGCACGCTGATGCGGCGCACCGAGCCGCACATCTACGTCGCCAACTGGTTCTATCTCGCCTTTATTCTCACCATTGCTGTCCTTCACCTCGGCAATAACGCCGCCGTACCGGTGTCGATGTTCTCGCCGAAGTCGTACATCGTCTGGTCAGGCGTGCAGGATGCCATGGTGCAGTGGTGGTACGGCCACAATGCCGTGGGCTTTTTCCTCACCGCCGGCTTTCTCGGCATTATGTACTACTTCATCCCGAAGCGCGCCGAGCGGCCGATCTACAGCTATCGCCTCTCGATCATTCACTTCTGGGCGCTGATCTTCCTCTACATCTGGGCCGGGCCGCATCACCTGCACTACACGGCGTTGCCGGATTGGACGCAGACACTCGGCATGACCTTCTCGATGATGCTCTGGATGCCGTCCTGGGGTGGCATGATCAACGGACTGATGACGCTCTCGGGCGCATGGGACAAGCTGCGCACCGATCCCGTGCTGCGCATGATGGTGCTCTCGGTCGCCTTCTACGGCATGTCGACCTTCGAAGGTCCGGTGATGTCGATAAAGGCGGTGAACTCGCTGTCGCACTACACCGACTGGACCATCGGCCACGTTCACTCCGGCGCGCTTGGCTGGGTCGGCTTCGTCTCCTTCGGCGCGATCTAATGCCTGGTGCCGTGGCTGTGGAACCGCCCGCTCTATTCGCTGCGGCTGGTCGGCTGGCATTTCTGGATCGCGACCATCGGCATCGTCGTCTACATCACGTCGATGTGGGTTGCGGGCATCCTCCAGGGATTGATGTGGCGCGCCTACACCCCGCTCGGCTTCCTCGAATATTCGTTCATCGAGACCGTGGAGGCGATGCATCCGTTCTACATCATCCGCGCCATCGGCGGCGCCTTGTTCCTGGTCGGCGCACTGATCATGGTCTTCAATCTGTGGCGGACGATCTATCCGCGTGAACAGCTCGCGCCGGTCGTCAGCATGGCCCCGGCCGAGTAGGAGCATCGCTCATGGCAACTTACACATCGCTATGGCAGAGACACTGGATCCTCGAGCGCAACTCCATCCTGCTCCTGCTTGGCATACTGATCGTGATCTCGATCGGCGGTCTGGTCGAGGTGGTGCCGCTGTTCTATTTGCGCAGCACCATCGAGGCCGCGCCCGGCATGCGGCCGTATACGCCGCTCGAGCTCGCCGGCCGCAATATCTACGTGCGCGAGGGCTGTTATCTGTGTCACTCGCAGATGATCCGCGCGCTGCGCGACGAGGTCGAGCGCTACGGTCATTACTCGCTCGCCGCCGAGAGCATGTACGATCACCCGTTTCAGTGGGGCTCAAAGCGCAACGGCCCGGACTTGGCGCGGGTTGGTGGCAAGTACTCCGACGACTGGCACCGTGACCATTTGATGGACCCGCGCTCGGTGGTTCCAGAGTCGATCATGCCGGACTATCCGTGGCTGTTCACGACCGATCTCGATTTCAGCCATATCGCCGAGGACTTGAAGGTGCAGGCGTTGCTCGGCGTGCCGTACACGGACGAGATGATCGCCAATGCACTTGCCGACGTGCGCACGCAAGCGACAACGGACGCACCTGACGCCGCCGCGCTGACCAAGCGCTATCCGAAAGCGCAGGCGCGGAACTTCTCCGGCAAGGCCGGCCGTGTAACCGAGGCCGATGCGCTGATCGCGTACTTGCAAATGCTGGGGACGCTGGTCGACTTCAAGCTTTACGACGACAAAGCCAATATCCGCTGAGGAGAGAACCGTGTCGCCGACTTACCAATTCTTCTCAGAAATCGCCCAGACGTGGGGACTGGTCTACTTTGTTATTCTCTTCATCATTGTGCTGATCTACGCGCTCTGGCCCTCGCGCGCGCGCCAGCAGCAATTTGATGAATCGGCGCGCATCCCGTTGCGAGAGGACTAAAACAATGGCCGATGCAAAAAAATCCGATCACAACCCGGCGGCAAAAGTCGGCACCACCGGGCACGAATGGGACGGTATTCAGGAACTGAACACACCGCTGCCGCGCTGGTGGCTCTGGCTGTTCTACGCGACGATCGTCTGGGCAATCGGCTACTGGATCGTCTATCCGGCTTGGCCGCTGGCTTCCTCCTACACTAACGGTGTGTTCAACTGGCACACCCGCAGCGCCGTCGCCGAGCAACTAGCCGCACTGCAACAGGAGCGCGGCCCAATGATGGCGCGGCTCGGGGCGGCTTCGCTGCAGCAGATCGAGTCGACGCCGGACCTGCTGGACTTTGCCCGTGCGCTTGGCCGCCGCGCTTTTGCCGACAATTGCGCGCCCTGCCACGGCGCCGGCGGCGCCGGCGCCAAAGGCTACCCGAACCTCGACGACAATAAGTGGCTCTGGGGCGGCAAGCTCGCCGACATCGCGCAGACGATCCGTCACGGCGCCCGCGCCGGCGACGACGACGGCCATCAGGGTTCGATGCCGGCCTTCGGCCGCGACGGCATGCTCAAGCCGGTCGAAATCTCGACGGTCGCCGATTACGTCCGCTCACTATCGGGCCTCAAGACCGAGCCCGGCGCCGATCTTGCACGCGGCGCCAAAATCTTCGCCGACAATTGCGCCGTGTGTCACGGCCCGCAAGGCAAGGGCAATCACGAACTCGGCGCACCAAATCTCACCGACAATATCTGGCTCTACACGCCGGACAAGAAGACCATCATGGAGGGAATTTTCAACGGGCGCGGCGGCATCATGCCGGCTTGGGGCGGCAAGCTCGATAACGTCACCATCAAGGCGCTCGCCGTCTATGTGCACACATTCGGCGGCGGGGAGCAGTAACGAATGTGCCCCGGTTCCGATATCGCGCTCGGAATGCAAGACCAAGCTACGCAGCAGGGGCGGCATCCGCTCGCTGCGCTGGTCGATGACGCAGCGCGCACGCCGCTCGTTCCGCACTTCGAACCGGAGCATTCGGACGACGACGAGCCGCTCTACGCCGCACGCAAGAAGGTCTACCCGCAAAGCGTAAGCGGCACGTACCGGCGCGTGAAATGGGCCGTGCTGTTCATCACGCTCGGCGTCTATTATCTGCTGCCCTTCGTGCGCTGGGATCGAGGACTGAACGCACCGGGCCAGGCGGTGCTGATCGATTTCCCCAACCGTCGCTTCTATTTCTTTTTCATCGAAATCTGGCCGCAGGAATTCTATTACCTTACCGGCTTGCTCATCCTCGCAGCGATGGCGCTGTTTCTGATGAATGCCGTCGCCGGGCGCCTGTGGTGCGGGTATCTTTGTCCGCAGACGGTGTGGACCGATCTCTTCCAGACTATCGAACGCTGGACCGAAGGTGATCGGCGCGAGCACCTGCAGCGCGACCGGCAGCCGTGGACGATGGAGCGTCTGGCGCGCGCCGGCACCAAGCACTTTCTCTGGCTGATGGTCGCGTGGTGGACTGGCGGCGCCTGGGTTCTTTATTTCGCTGACGCGCCAAGTCTGGTGAAGGACTTGGCGACATTTCAAGCACCGCTGATCGCTTACGTCTTCATCGGGCTATTGACATTCACGACCTACGCGCTGGCCGGATGGATGCGCGAGCAGGTCTGCGTCTACATGTGTCCGTGGCCGCGCATTCAAGCAGCGCTGACCGACGAATACGCGCTCAATGTCACTTACCGCTACGATCGTGGCGAGCCGCGCGCGTCGGTCAAAAAGGCCACGGCCCTGCATGAACAAGGCCTACCCGCCGGCGACTGCATCGATTGCCTGCAATGCGTGCATGTTTGCCCGACCGGCGTCGATATCCGCGGCGGACCCAATCTTGGCTGCATCCAGTGCGGCCTGTGCATCGACGCTTGCGACGCGGTGATGGAGAAAATCGGTCGCCCGGCGCGGCTCATTGCGTTTGACACCGACATCAACATTAAACGCCGTCAACTGGGCGAAAATCCGGTCTACAATATCGTGCGGACGCGCACGCTGCTGTATGCGGCCATCATAGTCATCGTCGGCGCGGTGATGGCCTATGCGCTGGCGACGCGGCACGACGACGCCATCAACGTCCTTCACGACCGCAATCCGCTGTTCGTGCATTTGTCGGACGGATCGCTGCGCAACGCCTACACCGTGCGCATCCTCAACAAGAGCCTGGAGAGCAGAGCCTTCATGCTCAAGGTCAGCGGCCTGCCGGAGGCCGATGTCGATGTGATCGGCAGTTCGTCTTTCTTTGGAGCAGATCCGCTGATTGACGTCGGTACCGACCAATCGCGTGAAGCGCGCGTCCTGGTCACGGTGCGCGAGCGGGTGCCCGCCGGAGCCTCGATCCCCATCACCTTTACGATCGTGCCCAAGACCGGCGGAACCCCGGTCAGCGCCAACGATCATTTCTTCGGACCGTGAGGCAGGTCATGGCCACAACCGAGCCGCGGCAAGTTACGGGGCGAATGGTCCTTGCGATGATAGTCGCGTTCTTTGCGGTCATCATTGGCGTCAATGGGTTTATGGCGCATGAAGCGCTGTCGACCTTCCGCGGCGTTGACGCCGACAGCGCCTACCGGGCCGGGCAGTTGTTCGAGCATGAAGTCGCGATGGCCAAGGCGCAGGACGCCGAGCACTGGCAAGTCGATGCCAAAGTGACGCCGTCTCCCGACGGCACCGCCCTCCTCGACGTCGTCGCGCGCGACGCGTCCGGCACGACACTCAGTGGCATGACCGCAACCGCAGTGTTCGCGCGTCCGACCGATCGGCATCTCGATCGCACGGTCATTGTCAACGAAGACAAGCCCGGCCACTATCGGGGCAGCGCTATCGTCGCCGCGGGCCAATGGGATCTCATTCTCGAACTATCACGCCAGGGCAACCGGCTGTTCCGCTCTAAAAACCGCGTCGTCATCAAGTGAGCGTCGGCCATGGCCGAGACTGTTGACCTTTCGCTGTTCGTTGAGCCGGGTGATGCCGGCGCATCGCATATGACGCTTGCGGTGGATGGCGTCGCCTGCGCCGGGTGTATCCGCAAGATTGAAAGCGGCCTGACCAAATTGCCGGGCGTGATCGACGCCCGGCTGAACTTCACCCAGCGCCGGCTCGCCGTCGATTGGCGCAACGACAAGATCGACGCCGCGCAGATCATCGAGGCGATCGAAGCGATCGGCTATCACGCCCATCCATTCGCGCCCGAACGCGTCGAAGCCGACGACAGCGCGCAGGCCAAGTGGCTGCTCAAATGCCTGGCGGTCGCCGGCTTCGCCGCGATGAACGTGATGTTGCTGTCGGTCTCGATCTGGGCCGGCAACATTTCCGATATGACACCGGAGACGCGCGATCTGTTCCATTGGCTCTCTGCCCTGATCGCGCTCCCGGCGGCGGCTTATGCCGGCCAGCCGTTCTTTCAAAGCGCACTAAGAGCGCTGCGGGCGCGGCAGCTCAATATGGACGTGCCGATTTCGCTCGGCGTGACGCTGGCGCTAGGCCTGTCTCTGTTCGAGACCGCAACGCACGCAAGGCACGCATATTTCGATTCCGCGATCATGCTGCTGTTCTTTCTGCTGTGCGGTCGCTACCTCGATCTGGCCATGCGGCGAAGGACGCGCCAGTTTGCCGGCAACCTCGCCAGCCTGAAGGCTGAATTCGCTCACCGTCTCGATGCAAGCGGTGAACTCGTCCAGATACCGGCGGCCGCGCTGCATCCGGGCGACCGCATATTGGTCCGGCCCGGCGAACGCATTCCCGCCGATGGCACCGTCATCAACGGCGCTTCGGATATCGATGAGAGTCTGGTTACCGGCGAGACGCTGCATCGCGCCGTGCGCGGCGGTATGACGATCTACGCCGGCAGCATCAATGTGTCCGGCGCTTTGACCGTACGCGTCACGGCCTCCGGAACCGGTACACTGGTTGATGAGGTCGAGCGGCTCCTCGACAAGGCCGTCGAAGCAAAGTCGCGGACCGTGCGGCTCGCCGATCGCGCGGCGCGGTTTTATGCGCCTGTCGTGCATGCGACGGCGGCACTGACAGCGATCGGCTGGCTCGTCGCGGGAGCCTCGCTGCACGATTCGATTGTCATCGCCGTCGCCGTGCTTATCATTACCTGTCCGTGTGCGATTGCGCTTGCCATCCCCGCCGTGCAGGTGGTCGCCGCGGGCTCATTGTTTCGCAGCGGCGTCATTCTCAACGGCGGTGACGCGATCGAACGCCTCGCTGATGCCGACACCATCGTGTTCGAC
>JBAUGC010000848.1:0-2584 GCA_049679485.1 Xanthobacteraceae bacterium | reverse complement strand
AATCTATGCGTAGCTGCCAATTCTATGCGAGCGCCATTCAAGAACAGCTGTTACGGCCAACGAAATCGCCGGCCGAACAGATCCAGCAGCCAGGTAAGTAAGTTCCATATTGGGGGGAGCCCAATCGATCAGGGAGGCATGGTTCGAAATTCCGCCGTCCTGTTGGGACCGCCGAGTGCCTTCTTGCTCAAGGCTTCGGTGCGTCCGGCATGGCCTTGTTTCTGCCGGCGGCCCTCATCCTCTGCCTTGTGGGTTTCCCGATCTGGACGAGGACGGCACAAAGCAGCGAGATCGGGCTACCGCAAATGCAAGGGCAGAGATCATCCGCAACCAGATAAGTGCAGCAAGAGGCTTAAGCGTCTGCGTAAAGACCATCGGTATGGAACGCGCCCACGCCCAATAGCGGCCCGCCTCGGCGCTGACGTCCAGCAGTTCCGAGCGCGAGGTGCGCCTCTCCTCAACCCCCCTGCGCCACCGCCCATTTGTGCATTTCCGGCAGCGGCGTGGTGGGAAAGACCCGGCCGTCACACAACCAGATTCGTACAAGACGTCGCGAACGTCTTCGACCGATTTCGCCTCGAAGATCAGGATCGACCGGTGCTCCGGATCGAGATGGTAAGCGCCGATCATCTTCATTCCGCGTTGTTCCATCAAACCCGGAAACTTTTCATGCGTGGTTTACGAAGCGGAGACGTCTCTTTCCTGAGCAGTCCGATTACGATTGGCGACGCCGCTGATCTCGACCTGATCGAACGACTGGGGCTCACCGAAGCAATTCAACGACGGCCGCGCGCGCAAGCACGTTCTCCTCGGGCAAGCCGATGGAGATACGAACCCAGCGGTCGAACGGCGGAAATGCACGGGCGATCTCCGAACTCAGGCTATTGCACTGCTAGCAAGGAAGTGGGTCCGGAACTCACCGAAGGCGTCTTCGCCGCGACCGATTTCTGGTGGACGCTCGAGGACAAGTATCCGCTGGCCAAGATGTTCGTCGAGACCTTCAACAAGAAGTATGGCTACCGGCCGGAATGGGGCGCTGAGAATACGTACATGCAGTTCGCGATCTGGGCGCGCATGGTGTCGGAAGCCGGCACTTCTATCCGCCGGCAGTTATCAAACAGTATGAGACGGGCGAGACCTTCCCTTCCGTGGTCGGGGACGTGCATTTCCGTCCCGAGGATCATCAATTGGGCCGCTCCGTCATCATCGTTCGTGGTAAGGCGCCGAAGGATATGAAGAACAAGGAGGACTTCTGGGAGGTCCTCCAAGTCGTGCCGGGCGAGCCCCTGATGCAGAAGCCGGATGCGTTCGGCTGCCATCTCGGTGACTACGCCTGACGGCCGCGAAGGACGCCATCTCCCTTCTCCGCATCGATTGTGCGGAGAAGGCCCTCAAACATCGTTTGGCAAGCGCCGCCATGTCCGCAATGCCCCGACAGCGACCACTGGCCGTCAAAGCGGTCCCGGTCGCGATGCGCCAATAAGCGACCAATGCAACACGCCAAGGGCCTGCCAGCCAAGGGCTATTGGTCGCCAGATCAAAGCCAGCCGGCAAGTGGCGCGACGTCGTCGCCGTGAGCCTGGTATTCGGCAGTCTCGCCCAGGTCCGAGATCGTCCACCGCACGGTAACGTACTCACCTCGTAACTTGGTCACGACGCCTATCAGATCGCGATTGCTGCGCCGAACCGAGACTTTCATCCCTAGCCCTAGGACATATCTGGTTTTGCCCACACTCATTTGTGATGACTTGTACGTTATGATGCAGACGCGGGCTTTTGCAGATAATCAGAACCGATTGACCGAAGACGGTACGACCTGCACGATATGAAAGCCATGGTCCTTCAAATCCTTTAGGAGGCCGGGCAAAGCAGCCACCGTTGCCCGGTGAATATCGTGAAGCAATAAAATGCCTTTGCCTCTGGCCTCAAGCCGGCTACGGGCGAGCGCAATAATCTTTGTTGGTGAGATACGATGATGCCAGTCGTCCGCTACCGTATCGGAGCCGAACCAAATCAGATGCCGAGCGGCAAGCTCGGTTTCAATAGCGTCTGAGTGCGCCAATCCCGGAACACGAAAGAATGGCGCAAGCTGTGAGTTATCGCCTAGCGCGGCCCGCACGTCGACGATGCCCCGGTCAATTTCGTACTCAAGCAGTGAGGGCGGCAATTTGTCAAAGCGCAACGGATGATCTTCGCTGTGAGTGCCGATGCTATGACCATCCGCAAAAATACGACGCACTGTAGCGGGGTGCGCGTGAGCCATTTCCCCAACCAGGAAAAACGTAGCCTTCACGCATTGAGCGGCAAGAATATCGAGGATTTGGTTGGTATAGCGCGGTAACGGTCCATCGTCGAAGGTCAGGACGACTTCTTTATCGGAAAGCGGTAGTGCCGCCCCATGATCCATTGCCCCGATGCGCCTGTATTCGGTCGGGTCAATCGTGAGTACTCGGGCCGTCCCCAAAGCATATGGATTGCCGGGGCAGCTTTCCGCCGCCCATGCCGCATTGATGTTGGAAACCGCCAACAGTGCCGCAGTCAGACTAGCAGTCACAACGCCTGTTGCGATTCTGTGCATACCCCA
>JBAUGC010000847.1:0-1856 GCA_049679485.1 Xanthobacteraceae bacterium | reverse complement strand
GTGTCGGACTGATCAGCCGCGCCGTGAGATAGGTTGCAGCAGCAACGAGCAGCCCGCCGATCGCGGCGCCGCGCAGGCTATCGAGACCTCCGACCAGTGCGGCGGTCAGCCCGCTCAGGCCGATGATGGTGCTCTGCGGGCTGAGCATAGAGCGCGAGCCGAACAGAACACCGGCGAGCGCCGCGAAAAACACCGCGAGGCTCCAGGCAAGCGCCAGAATGAGATTGATGTTGACTTGGCGTTGGGCGGCCAGCAGCGGATTTTCCGCCGCGCCGCGAAACTGCCGCCCCAGCCGCGTGTATTCGAAAAAGGCGGCCAGAGCCCCAAACACCAAGATGCAGGTGGCAACTGTAATGAACTCGATCCAGCTGATGCGCCCACCGCCGGCAAAATGGTAAAGCGGCTGACGCCCGATCGGGATGCCGACGCTGCGCGACTTCCAAATCACGACGATGGCGGCCTTGAGAATGATGGCCAATCCTATGGTGACCATTGCCGCAACGAAGGTCGGCCGCCCCAGCAAGCTGCGCATCAGCGCGAAATAGATGAGGATGCCGAACGCCGCGCTGCCGACCGCCGCGATGGGGATAGTGACGATGAGCGACGGACCGGTGAACGTCGTGCCGGTGAGAAAGCCCGCGGAGTGGAAGACGTAGGCGCCCACGATCGCCAATTCGCCCTGGGCGAAATTGATAACGCGCGACGCCTTGTAGATGATGACGATTCCGGCCGCGAGCAGCGCATACGTGCTGCCAAGCGCAAGGATGCTGACCAATAGCTCCACGGCCGGAACCGCAACGTTTTACTTCACGGGAAAGGTGAGGTCGGTCTTTTTCAGCCAATCGCCGACGCCGACCAGCTTGTCGTGTTCCCAGTGGTAGAGCCGCCAATAGGTCGGGCCATAGTGATTGTCGGCGGACATCTCGATAGGACCGCCGGTCAATCCCTTGGTGTCGAGCTTGATGCTCTGGATTGCCTTGTCGAGGCCTTCACGCGTGCAGTTGGCGCCGCATGTCTTCAGCGCTTCTTCGGCGAACATGCCGAGCACCCAGCCGGTGACGTGCATGCTGGTCGGATTGGCGATGCCGTATTTCTTCGCTGCGGCGAGAAGGTCGGCCATGCCCGGCGCGTTGTCGGTGGGCACGGCATAGCGCGACACCATATAGATGTTGTCGCCGCTTCCGGCCTGCGCGGCCGCCTGACGGGCGGTGTCCTCCGACGCGCCGTAAGCAGCGATGATGTAGGGGCCGGCATAGCCGGCCGCGCGCAGCGCCCCGATCACGCCGATGTTCTGTTCGGCGCCGTAATGACCGACGACCGTGGCGGGTTGCATGCCGGCTGCCGTCTGAGCGAAGGGCGTGAAGTCCGCGGTGCGCACCGGGAACAAAACCTCGCCCCAGCTGTATCCTTCTTTCTCCACGGTCTCCTTGTTGTGCGCGATGGCGGCGCGGCCACCGACGCTGTCGAAGGTCATGCCGACGATCTTTCCGCTCGGCGCAACTTTCTTTTGTAAGACCCCGATCGCTTCGCCGGCCACTTCGAACATCACGCCCGTACTGAAGTAATCCGGCTTTGCCGGCGGCAGCGCGTCGAGAATGGCGCTGAACGTGCTCACCACCGGCACGCCGACCTTCTGCATTTCGGAGATGACCGGGGCTTGCGTGCTGCTCAGGCTGAGCCCGAAGATGCCAAGCACGCCGTTGCTTTCCACTTGCTTCTTGGCGGCGGCGACGGCGCGGTCCGCGCGCAGGCCGTCATCATCGATGGTCACCGAGATCTTGCGGCCGTTGACGCCGCCGCGGTCGTTGACCGCCTTCATGTACAGATCGAAGCCCTGCCAGGTCGGCGTGTAAGAC
>JBAUGC010000846.1:0-4814 GCA_049679485.1 Xanthobacteraceae bacterium | reverse complement strand
CGGTGACCCAATTGCAGAAGCAGTTCGCAACCCATTTTTCCCGCGCTGAAATTGTCCGATGCGACAGCATCAAAGCGCGGATTGCCGAAATTGCGGTCGACAAGAACCGTCGGAGGCAAATTTTTTGGAAATGTGGCGACGGATCCGAAATCGTCATCGGCCGGCACTACCAGCAATCCGTCAACTCTGCGCGCGATCAATGACCCGATGCGCGTGGCCTCCGTATGAGGGTCTTCACCACTGGCGACGACCAACACCTCATATCCGATTTGGGCAGCTTCCGTTTCGTAGTGGCGGACTAGGCTCGCATAAAATTCGTTAGCCAAATTGGGGACAACCACGCCAATGGTTCGGCTCTTACCCAAGCGCAGGCTCGAGGCCATGTAATTCGCCTTAAAGCCCAATTCATCGATGGCGGCATGCACTAGCCGTCGCGATTCTTCGGCTACCGGGCGCAAACCGGTGATCACGCTCGAAACCGTACCTGTTGAAACGCCGGCGCGGATCGCTACATCGCGGATCGTCGGCGGACGCGGAGAGCTCGCAGTGTAGGTTGGTCTGACAGTCATCAGTCGAATTGTGCTAGTGTCAAAGAGGTCTCAGACAACATAAATATGAAAGCGAGCGAGCGGCAGACGATGTTGTCGGTGCGGATGCGGAAGGTGAAACGTCGTGCGTCATGCACAATTCGCGCGTCCGCCGAAGATGTTGTCTCTGTTAGAGAGATCCCAGGTATCTTGCGTGCTTCCGCTGCGCCAGCCCAGCAATGATCCTATCGTTTCCAACTCGCGCAAGCGTTCAGAACTTTTTGTCTTCGAGATTAGTTGCCGGATGCGCTGACTATCGAGACATGTTGGATTTGACCTGACGGCCATTTGGCATAAATGCCCTTGTATGTCAAAACGTTTTAGATAAGGCGGGTTCCGCCGCCCCTCCAGCCGCGGATTTCCTTGCCGGCAGATTCTGCTCGTCGATGGCCGCATTGCAGCACTATAGTTGATCCATGGCGCTGCCGTTGGACTTTTGGAAGACATTCAACGCCGAACGGATAGCCGTCCGTGATCTCCGGCTCAATGTTGTTCATGGCGGCCAGGGTCCTCCAGTCCTGCTCGTACCGGGCTGGCCGCAAACTTGGTACGCGTGGCGTCACGTGATGACGCTCCTCGCCAGTCGGCGCAGCGTTATCGCGGTAGAACCGCGCGGGATGGGAGACTCGGACAAACCCAGTGACGGCTATGATCTCGCCACTGTTGCGCGAGACTTGGTCTCGTTGCCGGGAGCATTAGGCAATCGTGGCTCATTCGATCTGGTCGGGCACGATATCGGCGCCTGGATCGCCCATGCCATGGCGGCAGATTTCCCGACGCACATCGCCCATGTCGCCTTGATCGACTCAATGATCCCGGGCGTCTCTCCGTCGCCGAGTGCCATCGAGCCCGCCGCGATCAACAATCGCGTCTGGCATTTCGGCTTCAATCGTCTGGGCGCCGAACTGAACGAAGCACTCGTAAGCGGGAACGAGGATTTGTTCTTCTCCTGGCAATTCCGCACCAAAGCGGCCCACCCAAACGCGATTAGCGACGACGACATTGCCATTTATGTGAAGGCTTACAGTACGCCGGACGCGCTGCGCGCGGGCTTCGACTACTATCGCGCGATCGAGACCAATGTCGCGCAGAACGCCCGGCGCATGAAAACGAAACTCGCGATGCCGGTGCTGTTGGTAGCAGGCGAAAAGGGCGTTGGCCAGGCGATGATCGGTGGACTGACCGGTATCGGCGCCAATGTGACCAGCCAAATCCTGCCCGGGGTGGGCCACTATGTTCCCGACGAAGCGCCCCAGGCGCTCGTCGATTGTCTGTCCCGCTTCCTGATCTGAAGTCTCCTACCCATTCGTAAGCGCTCGGCGAAGACCGTTCTGCTGTTCGAGTAACTGGTTCAGCCGTGATCCCATTTCACCGCAGGAGCTCGACTACGGATCGATTGGACGCTCTGCAGTTTGGGCAAGAACGTCAAGCAAGTAGACCTCTAATCACTACGCTTAGGCTTGGCGGTTTCGATCAGCCAAGCACAAGCTGGCCGCTCGCTGCTGCGATTGGAGCCCTGCGTTTGAACTCTGATGGAGCAACGAAATTCACTTGACTCACGCGACAAAAAACTTCTAAATCGTTTTAGAATGATAGCGACAAACGCTGCGAACATGCCTGCGATCGACGCAGATAGGGGAGACGGGTCGACCTTTGGGTGCCGTCGGGAAAGCGCTAGAGCTCAGTGGCAAAGGTAAGCAAGTTGTTGCCGCCCGCTTTTCGGCATCGGACGGGATGCCGCGCCTTGTAAACAGATGATCATCGCCGATACGGGTCGTAAGGTCATAACACTGTGTCCAACACGGGATCTGCTGGTCGCCAATTAGCGTTATCGGGCAGAACGAGATCGGGATGACACTTCTCAAGTCGTTGAAAGCGCGTCAGCCTCAGTTTCTAGCCATCTGGCCCGCGACGATCGTATTGTTCATTCTGAGCCCGATCCTCGCGCAGGGCAGCGTTTCCGGCAGCTCGATCTTGGTCGTTTTCTCCTTCGCCTCCATTCTAGCCATCGCGGCTGTCGGCCAGACATTGGTCATCCAACAAGGTGGCCTCGACCTTACGGTTCCTGGCGTGATGTCGGTAGCTGCCGTTCTTGTCTCGAAATACCCCGGCGGCGAGAACGGTGATCTTCTGAAGTGGGTCGCGATCGCCATCACCTCCGGAGCGCTCTCCGGTTTGGTTTGCGGAGTGGCGAACACGTATTTCCGCATCACGCCGTTTGTTGCTACACTCGCCGTCAACGCGCTGCTCTACGGCGCCGTGCTCTTCATGACCAAGGGCACCTCGACCCAAGCGGTACCGGCCGCGTTAGGCGACTTCGCCGTGGGTCGCGTCGGCGGATTCCCCAATTTGGCGATTGTCGCGGTAATAGCGGTGGTCTTATTCGAGATTGCTATTCGCGCGACCGCGATCGGTCGCCGTTTCGTCGCGATCGGTGACAGCGAACGTGCGGCGCGTGCGGCTGGCATGCGCGTCGTCGGTTTTCATATCGCCACTTATGTTGTAGCAGGCGCCGTGTACGCCATGGCCGGCGTGCTTCTTGCGGGCTATTTAGGCATTCCGAGCCTGCTGGTTGGAAATTCCTATTTGCTGCCGACCATCGCCGCAGTTGTACTCGGCGGTACCTCACTGCTCGGCGGCGCCGGAAGTGTAGCGGCTAGCGCGGTCGGAGCTCTGTTCCTCGTCCAGTTGCAGCAGGTGACGCTTGGCATGGGGGCGCCAGCATCTGTACAGGATATTATTGAAGCCGCCATCATCGCGGTTGGCATGGGCCTGCGGTTGGTACCCTGGCGACGACTGTTCGACAATTCAACTCGGAATCGGCGGGAGGTATATCCTTAACGCCTGGAGAAATCGGGCGAATGTCGAGCGGCACTCAAAGCCCGCGGCGTGCGTAAACGCCGAACGCTCGGCAAACAAACTGACAAGCTGCAGAAAAAGAAACAGAGAAAATGAATCCGCTGCGGCGGATTGTAAAGGAGAAGGAAATCGCCATGGTTAGAATATCTGCTTCACTAAAGACCCCTCGCACCGCAATCGCAGCAGCTGCGATCGCGATCGGTACGATCGGGGCCACCCCAAGCACGTCGCCAGCAACAGACCAGGCGACGAATGATCAGATCATTAACGCGGCCGGCAAGACGAACGACAAGTCGTTCTGCGGTACCAAGCCGATCGTGCTTGGCATCCATGACGGGTTTGGCATCAACGGTTGGTCGAAGTCCTCCATGGCGGCAGTCAGATCTGAAGCCGCCAAGTGTCCGAACGTCAAACAAATAGTTCGGATCGGGCAAGGCGATCTGCAGAAGTCGATCGCCGACGTCAACGGAATGGTCGCGCAGGGCATCAACGCCTTAGTGATCATTCCCGATTTCGGCAAATCGCAGCTGCCGTCGCTTCGGAATGCGACTAAGGCGGGTGTCAAAGTGGTAGCGTGGGCCGCCGATCCAGGCGGTACCGCCGGAAAGGACTATGTCGCTTACGTTGACGATGATGTCACCGCGGCCGGACGCACGCTCGGAACGTGGATGGCCAAGGCGGTTCACGAGAAGGGCAACATCGTCTATCTCGGAGGGCCTCCCGGTAATCCGGTGAGCGTACAAACTCTCGCTGGCGCTGCTGAGGTTCTCGCTAAATACCCGAACATACATCTGCTGACCGGCACCAAAGACTGGCCAATCACCAATTGGGATGCTGCGGTGACTCAAAAGGCTGTGACTGCCTTGCTGGCTAAATACCCGGAAATTGACGGCATCATCGATGATCAGGACGGTTTCTCTGGCCTTGGTGTCCTGCGTGCGTACCAGAGCGCCAACCGCCCGATGGTTCCCTTCACTCTATTGGAGGGCAATCAGCTCGCCTGCGACTATGCGAAGATGAAACCGAGGGATGCAAAGTTTGAGCTTGGCACGATGACGGCACGAACGTGGCTTGGCCGCATCGCCGCGCGCAAGGCAATTGCCGCCGCAGAGGGGCTGCCAAACAACGAGCCGGACATCTACCGTCTGCCGATCTATGAAGATACGCTCGCCGGCAAGCTGCCGACTTGCGATCCAAAGCAGCCGCCGGACGCCTACATTTCCGCGCAGTTTACGCCGGAAGAGTTGGAAACCCACGGCAAAACTGAATAAGGCGCTGTCGAAAATGACAGCTCGCGCCGTTCTCGGTCTGAGGGGCGTTTCCAAGACCTTTCCAGGGGTTGTCGCTCTAGAGGACGTATCTCTGGAC
>JBAUGC010000845.1:0-11574 GCA_049679485.1 Xanthobacteraceae bacterium | reverse complement strand
GTTGTGCGTGGTGACGCTCTGTCTTCCAATGACTTCGCGACCAAAACGCCCATACACAAAAATTATCTGCTTCCAAGCGATTGTTATTTGCCACATTGTGCGATGAACATTTGACTGCCGTCGAATGAGGCGGTGCCGAGCAGTTCGGAACGCTGCCTGCAGTGAGGAGCCGAGACGATGCAGATCACTGCCGCTGTCGCACGGGCGAAGAACGCGCCGCTGAGCCTCGAGGAAATCTCACTTGGAGAGCCGCGCGCCGATGAAGTGCTCGTCCGGCTGGTCGCTGCCGGAATCTGCCACACCGACATCTCGATGCGCGATCACCTCATCTATCCGGTTCCTCATCCGGTGGTGCTCGGCCATGAAGGCGCCGGCATCGTCGAACTGATCGGCGCCGGCGTCACCCGCCTCGCGCCGGGCGATCCGGTGATCCTCGCGTCCGCCTTCTGCGGCCATTGTCCAAGCTGCGACGCCGGTTTTCCGATCTATTGCTACGAATTCCATGAGCGCAATTTCGAGGGTACCCGCATCGACGGTTCGAGTCCGCTGTCGAAGGGCAAGGAAGTCATCTACTATTATCAAGGGCAGTCTTCGTTCGCCACGTATGCAGTGATCCGCGAGCGCAGCGTGGTGAAGGTACCGAAAGACGCGCCGCTTGAAATGCTCGGGCCGTTCGGCTGCGGCATCATGACTGGCGCCGGCGCTGTCATCAATTCGCTCGGCGTGGACGTCGACCACTCGGTCGCCGTCTTCGGCACCGGGTCGGTCGGCCTCAGTGCCATCATGGCGGCGAAACTGGTCGGTGCCGGCACCATCATCGCTGTCGACCTCGTCGATACGCGTCTTGCGCTTGCGCGGGAACTGGGCGCGACCGATACGATCAATTCCGGACGGCAATCGGCGCCGGAGGCCATTCGTAAAATTTTACCGCTCGGCGTCGACTTCATCGTCGATACGACCGCGAACGCGGGCGTGCTGCGCGAGGCCGTCGCACTGCGGGCCCCGCGCGGGACGCTCGGCATGGTCGGCGGCGCCCCGAAGGGACTGGAATTCCCGCTCGACGTCCAGCATGTGTTGACCGGCGGCCGCACGGTACGGGGCATCATCGAGGGCGATGCCAATCCGGATATTTTCCTGCCCAAGTTGGTCGACCTCTTTATGAAGGGAAAATTCCCGATCGATCGCCTCGTCACCTTTTACCAGTTCGCCCACATCAACGATGCAATCGCCGATTCGCTGGCCGGGAAGGTTGTGAAGCCGATCCTGCGCTTCTGAACTGCCGGCGCCAAATTCAAGCAGTCGGGCTTCGGCCGCGACCGTTCGCTGCACGCCATCGATAAATATTCCGACCTCAAGAACGTCATCATCCGCACCGCGCGGTGACACCTAGTCTAACTCGTTAAAACGCACGCGGTCCGATTGCGGAGCGTTCGTTCACTCTGCGCTCTCAGCTTGGTTTCGCCGCCTGGACGAGCGCGCGCCGCAACCTTTCGCGTACCGCCTCTGCCTGGTCCGGGGTCCACTCCCGGAATCCTTTGCCAGTCTTCATGCCAAGCTCCCCGTTCTCGACGAGCGTGTTGAGATATGGGTGTGTGCTCGGCGTGACGTCGAGATCCGGTATCAGCGTGTCGTGGATGTTCTTCGTCAGGTCGAGGCCGACCAGGTCCGACTGCTCCAACGGCCCGAGAACGCCAAGCCGCGCCCCGAAACCTTGCTTGACCACATCGTCGATCGTCTCCGCGTCGCAAACGCCGGTCGCCACCAGCGCGATCGCCTCGCGCTTCATGGCGTGCTGAAGCCGGTTGCCGATGAAGCCCGGAATGTCGCGATGGACGAACACCGGATGACGGCCGATTGTCCGCAGAACCGCCGCCAGCCGATCCGCGGCGGGACGGTTCTCCGGACCCAACAATACGATCTCGACCAGCGGCACGAGATGGGGCGGATTCCAAAAATGGGCGCCAACGACACGCTGTTTGCTCGTAAGACCGGCCGCGATGCGAGTGATCGGCAGCGCGGAGGTGTTGCTGGCGAGGATCGCGTCCGCTGGCGCGAGGCGTTCCAACTCGGCGAAGATCGCCCGCTTCAGCGGGAGTTGCTCCAGAGCGGCTTCGATGACCATGCCGACATCAGCGACCGCCCATTCGAGGGATTCACCCGTGGTAACGCGTTCGACCACGGCGCGGTCCGTGCCGAGGAGATCGCAGATGCCGCGAAGGCGTTCCGGCAGCTTTTCTCGGGCCGCGGCAACCGGATCCTGGACCCGCACTTCGTACCCGCCCGCAGCGAACAAATAGGCAATGCCGTGTCCCATCAGGCCGGCGCCGATCACGGCGATGCGGGGCTTTTCCATTTCGCTCAGCCAGCGGTGAAGCCGCCATCGACGTACATGATCTGACCGGTGCAGAAATCGGAGGCCGGAGAGAGGAGATAAATCGCCATGCCAACCAAGTCCTCCGCCTCACCGAGCCGGCCGAGCGGAATCCGTGACAAGGTCCGGGTGCGCGTCGCCTTACCGACGTCGCTATCCTCCCACATCCATTCGGTGAGCTTGGAGCGGAAGGTCGTAGGCGCAATAGCATTGACCGTGGTGCCGTATTTCGCCCACTCGGTGGCAAGCACGCGCGTCAAACTATCGGTCGCGCCCTTGGAGCTGCAATAAGCGGTGTAGCCGGAGAAATTTCCGTGTCGGCCTCTGGTCGAGGACATCAGCACGACCTTGCCCTTGATGCCTTGCTTGATCCAGTAGCTGCCCACTGCCTTCGCCATCAGCCACGGCCCGCGGACGTTGGCGTCCATCACGCGCTGCCAATCTTCGTAAGATTGCTTCTCGATAAAGCCGGCTTTGTTCGTGCCAGAGGCGACCACCAGCCGATCGACGCAGCCATAGGCGTCGAGCGCTGCTTTCAGTATCGCTTCGGCATCCTCCAGCGCGTCGGGCCGGCGAACGATGCTCGTGACTTTGCCGTCGACATCGCGGACATCGCCGACTACGACCGCCAGCTCGTCGGCCGTGCCCGAGGCCAGCAACAGCTTCGCCCCAAGCGCGCCGAGCGCAACGGCACATGCATGGCCGAACGAACCGGAAGCGCCGGTGATGATTACGACTTTGTCGCGCACGTCGAACAGCGACAGCGGATTGCGAAGTCTATCGCCGATCATAGAACGAGCCTCATTTGCCTGTTTCGATGCGAAAGCGCTGTTCAGGATCGAGAATAGCGACTACGCGTACGCCGCAACCCTCTCCTTGCGGCCAGCGCCACGGAAACGCCATGAAGGTGCAGCGCTTGCCGGTGACCGCGTCGAGATCGCCGTTGATGTTCTCGATGCCGGGAATGCCGCCGTTGATCATCATGATCTTGTGCGCCGGCTCCCAGTGCGGAAAATCCTCCATGGCGTCCCGGCCGGTCTCACGCCGGTATTCTTCAAGCAGGTGTGGATGCGACGGCCCAGGGCCGTGATCGATCAGCTTGGTGCCGAGCGGATGATCGAGCGCCTGCACGTCGACGCCGACCATCTTGACCTGCTTTTCCACCAGCCACTCGGCTGCCTCCTTATAGAGGCCCGGCGAATAGGCGTAATACTCGTCGCTGTCGGCGAGCTTGTGATGCGTGCCGGTGTTGATCATCACGATGTCGTTCTTGCGGATTTTCGGAGTAGCGTTCTCCAGATCGTGCGGCGTGATGACACCCCATTTTCCTTTGGGAATCGAAACCGCAACGCCGGTGCCGAAAAAGCGCCACAGCGGATAGCCGGTCATGGTCGGCGTGTTTTCGGTAACATGCAGCGGCGCATCCATGTGGGTGCCGCGATGCATAATGCCTTCGAACTCGGTGACGTAAACACCGTCGAGCGCATGGAATTGCAACGTCAGCACATTGATGCCGGGCGCCGACGGCCATTGCGGAATGCCGTGACCCCAGCGCGCACTGAGATTGTAGAACTTGAGGCCGCGCGTGCTATTCGCATTTGCCATTTATGATTGCCCCTCGTTGCCGCCGTTCTCAAGCCGCCGTGCCCGGTTCAAGGCGATACGTGCCGGCAGGGTCGAGAATGGCGACGAAGCGTACGACGCAAGCGTCACCCTCCGGCCAGTTCCATGGATAGGCCTGGAAGGTGCAGCGTTTGCCGACAAGCGCATCGATTTCGCCGCCGACATTCTCGATCGTAGGAATACCCGCGCTGAGCAAGACTCGGTGCGCCGGATTCCACGCCGGGAAATCAGTCTTTGGATCACGGCCGGTCGCGCTTTGATAAGCCTCCGGTAAGCGCCGCATCTGCGGCCCGTTTCGCTGCAAGCCAAGCGAGGTCGCAAGCGGATGATCGACCTGCGGTGTGTCGATCGCTACGAGCTTTGCGCCCTTGGCGACGAGCCACTCCGCCGCTTCTTTGGAGAGGCCCGGTGAGTTGCCGAAATACTCGATGCTGTCGCTGTAGCGATGGTGCCATCCGGTAGCGACGACCACGATATCCTCACTTTCGACGACCGGCCTCGCGCCTTCCAGATCGGCGACGGTCACGAGTTCCCATTGCTGCTTCGGAATCGACAAAACCACACCCGAGCCGAAGAAGTGGTCGAGAGCGATGTCGCCAGCACCTGCGCCGCGTTGAACGAGATGGAGCGGCGCATTCACGTGGGTCCCGCTGTGCATGACCATGCGGATCCGTGTGGCCATGACGCCGTTTTTGGCATGGGTGCTGGACCGGTAGAGCTTCACATCCTCGAAACCCGGCAAGGTCGGCACGCCATGGCCCCATTCGTGACTGAGCTCATAAAAGACTAGCCCGGTTTCGGGCTCCGTCACGCCGGG
Source organism: Xanthobacteraceae bacterium (assembly GCA_049679485.1). Taxonomy (GTDB): domain Bacteria; phylum Pseudomonadota; class Alphaproteobacteria; order Rhizobiales; family Xanthobacteraceae; genus BOG-931. The sequence continues at coordinate 6,763 of JBAUGC010000845.1, read as the reverse complement.
CATGATTGCCTCCCTTGCGTAGCCGATTTTGTCGGTGCGCGGATTTTGACCAGGACAATCTGTCCGGGCCGCGAAAAGGCAGCCAATTCATAGTCGGTGCTGCCGCATACGCCGCTGGTATGCCGCCCGCGCGGTGGCCCGCCGAAATCGGCAAAACTCAACCCGACAGGGCTGCGCGTACTCTGGATTTGAAACTCTCGAGGCTCTTCGGGGGTCTGTTCGTACGCAGATATGCAAGACCCGCCTCCGCTTCCCAGAAGGTTCCTTCGTGCGGGATCGTCACGAGACCAAACCGCTTCGCAAAATCGACCATCGCCGTCGAGAACAGTCCAAGAAAATTGCTGCATTCCAGCACGCGAAGCATCCCAATGGAGGTGGCTTCAATTGCGATCTGAGGCGGCCCGAGCCCGTTGGCGACCAGATAGGAACCGATGCGGCCGGTGCCGACGCTGTCATTAGCAAGCACAGCCCACGGATAGCGCGCCAAATCTTCGGCCTTGACGACACCCTTGCCCGCGAGCGGATGGTTCGCCCGCGCCACCAACGCGTGGCGGACGCCGACTAAGGGCTCCTTGACCAGTTCGGGCTGCGACGGGAAGGAAAGCGTAACGCAGGCAAGGTCGATCTCGCCCGCCATCAGTGCCGGCACGATACTGTCGATGGCGCCCTCGGTCACGCGAAGTTTCACCTTGGGAAACTGTTGATGAAAGGCCGTGATCACATCGGGCAGGATCATGGCGACCCACATCGGGCCGGCTGCTATGCGTAGTACGCCGGTCATGCCTTGTTCGAGCGCGCTGATTTCTGACAACGCATGGCGGTATTCAAGCTCCATCAGCTTGACGCGTCGTGCCAGCACCTCTCCCGGTTTGGTGAGTGCTACGCCGGAGGGCAACCGCTCGAACAGTGTTACGCCGATGGTCTTTTCCAGTTGGCGAATACTGCGAGTGAGCGCCGGTTGACTGATATTGAGCGCCTCGGCAGCCGCCGTGATGTTGCGCTTTTCCACAACACCGAGGAAATGACGCAACAACCGCGAATGCATGGGAGGGCTACTTTTCCGGCACAAAACCGACTTGAATCTGGACCCACCATAACTCAGAGGTATGGCCAAGCCAATCGACGGTGGGACGCCGGGTTTTCCTATATCACGGCGCGGCTGAGACAACCGCTGCTCGCAGCGGCGCGTTTCGTAGGAGCCGGCGAGCAAGCGGGAAGAGCTGCCAGCCGAACCGGTCGGCGACATAGCCCCAAATGCCCTTCGGGGCCTTGAGCATGACCCCGATCGCCACCGCTCCAAGAATGATGAGATAAGTGCTGGCGAGGTCGGCCAGGTATTCTCGCAGCACGAAATAGATGACGGTGCCGAGGATTGGTCCCTCAACCCGGCCAATGCCGCCGATGACGGTTATGAAGATCATGTTCACCGTCCAGTCGTTGATGCTGAAGGCGGAGAACGGCGTGATGCTGAGCTTTTGTAGGAAGATCATCGAGCCGACCATGGAGGTGGCGGCCGCCGCGACGACGAACACAACCGTGCGCGCGCGGACCACGTCGATGCCGTTCGACTTGGCCGCCGTTTCGTTGTCGCGGATCGCCTGCAGCGCCAGGCCGTAACGCGAGCGCAGCAGCAGTACGATGACACCGATCACCGCCACCGCGAGCGCGAGGAAAACCCAGTAGATCAGCCCCTCGCGGGCGCTGCGCGATTTGGCGATCGACAGCACCACCGTTGCCGGCAGGCTGATCCCGGAGCCACCGCCGACCGCCGGCACGAGCTGAAAGATTTGCAGGAACGCCTCCGCGACCACCCAGGAGCCGATGGCGAAATAAGCGCCGCGCAGTCGCTGCAGCAGCAGAATGATAGGAATCGAAACGAGGACGCCAATGACGCCGGCGATTGGCAGCCCCAACATCGGATTGACGCCCGCCCGGAGCGCACAGAGGTAGAGCGTATAGCCGCCGAGGCCGACGAAGGCCTGCTGCCCGACCGACACCAGCCCGGCATAGCCGGCGAGAAAATTCCACAAGCTTGCCAGCGCGACGAACGAATAGATTTCGGTGAACAGGCGCATCATCTGCCGATCTCCCCAATAGGGTAGGGCGATCAGGACGATGACGAGCAGGGTCCAGAACGTCATGCCGATGCGGCTCGACGCGCTGCCATGCACGACCCGTGCGGACCGCAGCCGAGCGCGGTCGCCGGCACTCACGTGAGCACCTTCGGGAACAGACCTTGCGGCCGCACGATCAGCACCAGCAGAAAGGCGATGTGTCCGGCGGTGAAGGGCAAGCCGACATTGATCTGGCCGCCGAGGGACTGGGCGAGGCCAAGCAGAATGCCGCCCGCCAGCGTCCCCCACAGGCTGCCGAGGCCGCCCATGATGACCGCCTCGAAGCCGAAGATCAGGAGCTGCGGCCCGTAGAAGGGGTTGAAGGTCGTGCGTATCGCGATGAACACGCCGGCGACCGCCACTACGCTGAGCGACAGCGCCATGGCCAGTGCAAAGATGTGACGGTTCTCGATGCCCATCAGCTGCGCGATCTCGGGATCGTCCGAGGTGGCGCGGAACGCCCGGCCTATTTTGGTTCGGTAGAAGAGGAGTTGCAGACCGCCGATGATCAATACCGCCGCGGCGAACTGGATCACCGGCAGAATGCCGATGGCAAAATCGGGGTCGAACTTCCAGCTCGCCATCTCGATCGGCCCGGCGTAGAGCTTGCGGTTGTCGTGGGTGAAGAGGACGAGGAGTACGTTCTGGATGATGACCGACAGGCCGAAGGTGACAAGCAGCGGCGGCAGAAGATCCTCGCCGAGAGTGAAGTTGAGCAGGCTGCGTTGCAAGATGTAGCCCAAGACGGCGACGACGGGCACGACCGCGATCAGCGAAGTGAACGGACCGATGCCAAGCGCCTGCATGGTGAAGTAGGCAAAGTAGGCTGCGACCACGATAAGATCGCCGTGCGCCACGTTGACCAGGCGCATGACACCAAAGATCAGCGACAGGCCGGCGGCAAACAGCGCGTAGAGTCCGCCGAGCAGCACGCCCTGGACGATGACATTGACGTAAGCCATGGGCGCTATACCCCGAAATATGCGGACTTGATCGCCTCGCGATCGAGGCCTTGCGAGCGGCCTTTCAACAAAACGCGTCCCTCCTGCAGGCAGTAGAGATAGCTCGAGGCGGCAAGCGCCTGCACCACATCTTGCTCCACCACCACCACGGCGGTGCCGTCGGCAACGACCCTCGGCAGACGCTGGTAGATTTCGCGGACGATGATCGGTGCGAGGCCAAGGCTGATCTCGTCGCAAAGCAGCAGCCGTGGATTGGACATCAAAGCGCGGCCGATGGCCACCATCTGCTGCTGGCCACCTGAGAGCGAGGTGCTGCGCTCGTTGCGCCGCTCGGCCAGGGCCGGAAAAAGTTCGAACACTCGTGCGAGCGACCACGGGCCGCGGCGGCCGAGCTGAGCGCCGATGAGAAGATTCTCCTCGACCGTGAGCGAGGAGAACAGCCGGCGTCCCTCGGGCACCAGCGTTACCCCGCGGGAGACGATTCTCGACGAGCGAATGCCGCCGATCGCCTCGCCGTCGAAGCGGATCGTGTCGGGCGCGACGCGGATCATGCCGACGATCGACTTCAAGAGCGTGCTCTTGCCGGCGCCGTTGGCGCCGATCACCGCGACCGCTTGGCCGGCCTCGACCGACATCGATACGCCGAAGAGCGCTTGGAAATCGCCGTAGAAGGCGGTCAGCGAATTTACTTCCAGCAGTGCCATCGGCCCGCCCGAATCTGTCGCGCCCACATGCAGCCGAACTCCCTAATCGCCGGTCGGGATGCCCATATAGATTTCGGTGACTTTGGGATGGCGGACCGCCGCCTCCGGCCGGTCGTCGGCGATGAAAGTCCCGCCGGCCAGCACCACGATGCGATCAACGGCCGCCAGGAGCGCATGCACGATATGTTCGACCCAGATCACCGACACCCCGGTCGAGCGGATGCGCCGGATCAGCGCGACGAGCGTCGCACACTCCATTTCGCTCAAGCCCCCGGCGACCTCGTCGAGCAGCAGGAGCTTGGGCCGGGTCGCCAACGCCCGCGCCAGCTCTAAACGCTTGCGGTCGAGCAGCGTCAGCTTGTCGGCCTTGACGTTGGCCTTCTCGCCTAGGCCGCAGTCCTCGAGAATATGCGCCGACAGATCGTAGACGTCCCGCTCGCGCCGGGACTTCGCAAAAGCCCCGGCGACGACCAAATTTTCGAATACCGTCATGCCGCCGAAGGGCTGCGGAATCTGAAACGAACGGGCAATGCCGCGCCGGCAGCGATCGACCGGGGACATTTGCGTGATGTCGTGCCCATCGAAGACGATGCGTCCAGCGTTCGGCGCCAGCATGCCGGTGATGATGCCGAACAAGGTGGTTTTCCCGGCGCCGTTGGGCCCGAGCATGCCGAGCGCCTCGCCTTCGGCGAGTTCAAGGTCGAGGCTCTCGGCAATCACAATGGCGCCGAAGCTTTTGCAGATTTTCTCCAGCGACAAGATCACACCCACGCGTCCCCCCAATCACGCCTGCAGCCGCTCACGAGCGAGCGGCTGCAGAATGCATTGCCGACCTGGATCAGCCAAGCGGAAGGAGCTTGGAGGTCGTCTTGATTTCAGGGAAGTTGCCGGAATTGACGATGGCGATGTCGAGCCGGTCGCCATGCTTCTGCCATTGGCCGGCCACCACCGGAGTGACGCAAACATTCTTCACCGGCTTGCCCGTCCACTTCACGTGACCGACGATGGTGTGAACATCGGTCGAGACGATCGAGGCAAGTATCGCCTTTGGATCCTTTGGGTCTTTTGAGCGCTTCAATACATCGACGACCACCTCGCACAGCGCATGAACGTACGGGATTGGCTGTGTCCAATGTTTGCCGGTAGCTTTCTCATACGTCGCGCCAAGTTCCTTGCTGGAGATTCCAGTAAGGCTCGACTTAAAGGGATGGTCCGGCGTCCACCACACTTCGCTGGTGACGCCAACGCCGCGCGGTCCGAGCGATGCAACGTCGGACGGGAAGAGGAAGGCTTTGCCCAGAGTAATGACTTTCGGCTGGTAGCCCTGCTGTGCGCATTGATTGTAAAAACCGGCGAAGTCTGGCGTGAACAGATTGCCGCTGACAATCTCCGCACCGGCTTTCTTGAACGCCGCAACCTGCGGCGTGAAGTCGTTGCCAAACGCCGGAAACTGACCCGGGTCGACAACAGTGAAGCCGGCTTTCTTGATCGCTGGGACGAACGCGTTGTGCCAGTCGTTATCGTCTTGCGCCGTATTGAAGAGTAAACCAACGACCTTATTGGTATCTTGGTCCTTCCACAGGCCGATGAAGCAGGCGAGGATTTCATCGAGGCCCCAGAAGAAATGATAAGTCCAGGTGAATCCCTCCTTCGGCGGATTGCGGCCGTAGTAATAAGATTCCCAGGGGTTGTTCGTCGTAATGCAAGGCACTTCGTTGAGCTCGGCGACGTTGGCCGTCGGGTTGCAGTTGATTGAGCCCGCCGACGCGGTAATGATGTCGACCTTGTCCTTGAGGATCAGCTCGTTGGCGAGTTCGGCCGTCCGGCTTTCGTCGGTCTGGCTGTCCTTGGGGATAAACTCGACTTTATAGGTTTTGCCGCCGATCTGAAGACCCGGCTCCAGCGCCTTGCGAACTCCGTCGAGCGTCCAATCCTGCGCTTCGGCGAAGCCGGCCATTGGACCGGTCCTCGGACTGATATGGCCGACCTTGATGACCAGATTGTCGGCGCGGAGCACCGCCGGAGCGAAAACCGCGGTCGAAGCAAGCGTCGCCGCGCCGGCCTTCAGCACGCTACGGCGGGACGGACCGCCCGTGAGCAGCTTGCGGCGGCGGGTCCCAATCAGCGTTTTTTCTTCCATTGCATGTCCCTCCCTTAGTGGCCGACTCTAGTGGTGGCCGTGTCCAATTGGTCTATAGCGTTTGGCCCGGCTCCCAGCGCCGCCAATGCCTTTTGGCTGCGACGGAATTGCGCTTTAGCTGCCGGGAAAGGCGATTTTGAAGGCGGCGATCGAGAAAGCTCACAACCTCGCGCGGGCGCCGGCCGCTGCCAAGGCATCACCTCCCATTGGAGGCTAAGAAGCACGCAAAAAGGGGTCCAATTGTTTCTAAAAGAAGGCCCATACCTAAATTCTATGGCCCGGATTTTGGGCCAGCGCGCATCGTGGCGCAGCGGTCATGACGTGAAAGCATATTAGCGTCCGCGAATGGCATTGGACGTTCCGCCGCCGAAGATAAGATTTCGCCCATGAACATCGCCAAAGTCGGCGTGACCGGCGCCGAAATTCTCGTCGATGCGTTAGCTGCCGAAGGCGTCGATACGATTTTCGGCCTGCCGGGTCTTCAGCTCGACTATATTTTTGATGCGCTCTACGGCCAGCAACACGCGATCCACGTCATCCACACGCGGCATGAGCAGGCGACTGCGTATATGGCCTTCGGTTACGCGCAGGCAACCGGCCGTGTCGGCACTTGCCTCGTGGTGCCCGGACCCGGCGTTCTCAATGCGACGGCGGCGCTGTCAACCGCCTATGCGTGCAATGCTCCGGTGCTCTGCATCACCGGTCAGATTCCGTCTGCTCATATCGGCGGCGGCCTCGGCTTCCTGCACGAGATTCCAGATCAGACCGGCATGCTCGCCTCGGTGTCGAAATGGCAAGGCCGGATCAAATCGGCCGCCGACGCACCAGCGATCATCCATGAGG
>JBAUGC010000844.1:0-3670 GCA_049679485.1 Xanthobacteraceae bacterium | reverse complement strand
CGGCAATTGGACATTTTAAGCTTAAAACGTCAAGGTGAGGCGCCGGGAAGGGCGCCTAGATGGAAGCAGTAAGCAATCATTCACCCAGCAGCGACGCGCTTATCGCGCTGCATTTCCAGAATGACATCTGTCATCCGCAAGGGTGCATTCCATTTTCCCTCAATCGCGAGACCGACGATTCTGTTCGCTTTCTCGAAGCCAGCCGAAACGCGCTCAACACCGCGCGCCGCGCCGGCTGGACGATCGCGCACATGCACATCGTGTTTGCACAGGACTATTCCGACCTGCTGCGCAATTGCCGCCTGTTCCTGAAAACCGAAACGTTGGGCGCACTCAAGCGCGGCTCGTGGGGAGCGGCGGCTTACGAGGGTTTCGAACCCGGCGATGGCGAGATTTTCGTTAGCGGCAACGCCAACAGCGCCTTCCGGCGCACCGATCTGGAAGCTCAGTTGCGCGAGCGTAGGGTCGAGCGGGTCAACGTCATGGGACTGGCGACCCAGTTTTCCGTCGAGCACACGGTGCGCGATGCCGCCGACATGGGGTATCGCGTCAGGATTTTCGCAGACTGCTGCGCTTCCGGCGATATGGAGGCCCATCAGGCCTCGCTGCGGACACTGACGCTGTTGGCCGATGTCGTGAGCAGCGATAGCGTGTTCGAGAAAATAAGCGCGAGGGCGGGATGATGTTCAAGGATGGATTGTTGCACGGCCGGCGCATCCTCGTGACCGGCGGTGGCACTGGGCTCGGCAAGGGTATGGCCGAAAAATTTCTTGAGCTCGGCGCGGAGATTTTTATCTGCGGGCGAAGAAAATCGGTCTGCGAGGCGACCGCCGCTGAACTCACCGCCAAACATGGCGGCAAAGTTGGCGTCTATGGGGTCGACATCCGCGACGCCGCGGCGGTCGATGCCATGGTCGCCGACATTTTCGCTTCGGGTCCGCTCACCGATCTCATCAACAACGCTGCCGGCAACTTCATCTCGCGGACTGAAGATTTAAGCCCGCGCGGCTTTGATGCGGTCGCCAATATCGTCATGCACGGCACCTTCTATGTCACCCACGCCGTGGGTCGCGGCTGGATCGCCGGTGGGCACCGCGGGAACGTGGTCTCCATCGTGGTCACCTGGGTCTATAACGGCAGCCCTTACGTTGTGCCGTCTGCGATGAGCAAGTCGGCGATCAACACCATGACCATGTCGCTTGCGACTGAGTGGGCCAAATATGGCATCAGGCTCAATGCCATCGCGCCGGGCGTCATTCCGACCGAAGGCGCCAGCAAGCGGCTCAGCCCCGGCGAAGGGCCGACCGATCGCACCCAGCGTTCCAATCCCATGGGCCGCGTTGGTACGATGGCGGAGCTGCAAAATCTCGCAACGTTTCTCATCGCCGACGGCTGCGAGTGGCTGACCGGCGAGACCATCACGCTCGACGGCGGGCAAAGCCACGCCACCGGTTCCAATTTCTACGAACTGCGCGATTGGTCCGATGCGCAATGGCAGGCCGCGCGCGAGGCGATCAAGGCGCAGAACGAGAAGGACCGGGCGCAGCGCTCGGCGTAGTCGTCCTCAGCCGCGCGCCCGGTGCGGAATCAAGGCGAAAACGCGCAGCGGACTGCCGCTGCCTTCAAGGATTTTCAAGGGCGCAGCGACAATCAGCGCGCCGGTCGGCGGCAACAGATCGAGGTTGCATAGGCACTGCAGCCCGTATTTGCCGGCACCATGCATATAGTAATGACACGGGTAGGGCGGGGTGAAATGCGCGGCCTGACCAGCATCGGTGCCGATGGTCTCAGTGCCGAAGCCCAGAACGTCACGCTCGTTGACCAAAAAGCGCACGCAATCGGGATCGGGCCCCGGCGTGTGCTGCCCGGTCTCGTCGAGGTTCTGATAGGCGACAGGGTCGCCGCGCTTTGACCAGTCGGTCCGCATCAGCACCCAGGAGCCGGCGGCTATGCGGCCATGCCGCTTCTCCCACGCGGCGATATGCCTAACCGTGAGAACGAAATCCGCATCGGCGCCGGCTTGCGCGCTGCAATCAATGACGCAGGCCGGTGCGATAAAATTTTTGATCGGCAGCGTATCGAGCGAATTGTTCGGCAGATCCCGGCCTGAAATCCAGTGAATGGGCGCATCGAAATGGGTGCCAGTGTGTTCGCCGAAGCTCAGATTGTTCCAGTACCAGCCCGGTCCGCTTTCGTCGTAGCGTGAAATCGGCTCCATGCGAAACGGGCGGGATTGACCCATTTCCGGCGGCAACACGATCGGCGGAAAATCCGGCGACAATGTTTGTGTCAGGTCGACCAGCCGCACGCCGCCCGAGGCGAGAAGTTCATTCAAGTGGGAATGCAAGCTATTCGCGACTTTACGTGAACCCTTTTTGACCGGCGTCTTCGTTTCCACTTTCCTCGCCGGCGACTTCTTTCTGCGGTGCGGTTTCATCGGCCGCCTTCGCTCAGTTCGCGCTCGAGCGCTTTTGGATCGTCGAGATGACGGGCCAACCAATCCTGCGCTACGTCTCCCGGATACACGTCTTCGACCGAACCCTTCAGTGCCGCGATCATCGCTGTCGCCAGGGCGTTAGGCGAGAGCTTCGGCGGCAATTCCAGCTGATCCCATTCGTCGTCGATCGAGCCTGGAAATATGTTGATGACGCGAACGCCGGCCTGCTGCAGGTCTGCCCGCAGCGCCTGCGATAGCGAATAAGCTGCCGCCTTTGATGCCGAGTACGTGCCGTGCGGCGGATAGTTGGCGAGCGCGAAAATCGAAAGCACGTTGACCCAGGCGATGGCGCTCATCGGACCGTCCGCGGCACGCGCTTTGAGGGCCGGCGCAAACTCTTGAGCGAGCCGCAGCAGGCCAAAATAGTTCACGTCCATTTCGAGTTGAGCGGTTTCGACGCCACGACGCGCGGCGATGCCGAAAGTACGATGACAATCCGCGGTGTTGATCAGGATATCAACCTTGCCGCCGATTTCGCCGGCCAATTCGCGCACCGAGCGGCCGTCGGTCACATCGAGCGGAACGATTGTCGCCTGCGGCAACTCGCGCAACGCCTCGAAACCGGCGACCTTCCTCCATGGCTCGGCTTGGCCGATCCAGATCAAATCCGCCCCGGCCGCCGCCAGCGCGCGCACCGTCGCCTGGCCGACTGCAGACTTGCCGTCAGTGACCAGAATTTTGCGCAGGCGCGGATCGCAGGTCATTTCGCGCAATTTTGGATCGTCAGACAAATGCGGCCTCCTGTTCTCAGGCATCGCGACAAGTGCGGCCTCCCCCGCGCGGTCGAGGGACGTCCCGATGCGCACGCGGCACGGCGCGGCATCCACCGTCTTGTGCACATAGGCGACCACATTGACGCCGGCGTCGAGCCTAACCATGCCGATGCGCCACGGACTTCGCTCGCGAAAGAACAATTCCTGCGGAATGTGCAGCACCGTGTCGGTGAGCAGTTCACCCCGGCCATCGTGGGGGCGCCACACCAGCCGATGCGAGAGGCAAGTGCGGCAGACTTCGCGCGGCGGATACTGCACCGCGCCGCAGTCCTTGCAGACTTGCAGTTCGAAGCGGCCGCGCGCAGCGGCGGCGGTGAGCCCCAGCGCAACCCGGCTGCGCGCCGCCGGCGGCAGCGTCGGCTGACGCGTCCGCGCGACCGGGTTTTTTCGTTTTGGCCGC
>JBAUGC010000843.1:0-2423 GCA_049679485.1 Xanthobacteraceae bacterium | reverse complement strand
ACCGTAGAGCGCGGCGAGCGGCCGGAGCAGGGCGCCGCCGCCGGGCCGCCACCAAAAGGCCGGCTCACGCATCCAAGCCGGATCCCGAAAAATCCTGGCACTGCATGATCATCAAATCCGCCAGACTAAGATGCCTGCTGTTCGAGCCGAAGCTGCATCAGATAAGGCTCGAGCGCGCTCAATGTCCGGTCGAGTGCGCCGCCGAGCTTGCCGACGGTCACGAGCGCGGCATCAGCCACCGCCTTGCGGGTCGCAGGGTGCGCGAGCCAATCGGCGAGACACGCGGTCAGCCCTTCCTCGTCGGCAATGCGCTCGGCCCCGTGAGCCGCATCGAGCGTGGCGTAGATCTCGTCAAAGTTCCAGACATTCGGGCCGTGGACGACTGCGGCACCGAGCCGGATGGCCTCGATCGGATTCTGGCCGCCGTGACTGGCGAGCGAACCGCCCATGAAAACGATCGGCGCGAGCCGATAGATCAAGCCGAGCTCGCCGAGCGTGTCGGCGATAAAGATATCGACATCGGGGCCCGGCAGTTCGCCGCGGGAGCGCAGCGCAACCGAAAGGCCGCCGGCTTTTGCGCTCTCGACAATCCCGGCGCCGCGGTCGGGATGGCGGGGAGCGATGACCGTCAGCAACGACGGACATTTGGCGCGCAGCCGCTGATGTGCGGCGATGACGGCCGCTTCCTCGCCGGCGTGGGTGGAGGCGGCGGCGACGACAGTGCGGGTGCCGATGGCGGACTTTAATTTGCGAAGCGCTGTTTGATCGGCGGGCGGCGCCGGTACATCGAGTTTGAGATTGCCGCTGCTGGTAATGCGGGGTGCGCCGAGCAGCGCATAGCGCTCCGTGTCGGCGCCGGATTGGGTCAGACAGAGATCGAAGCAGCCCAGCAGCGCCCCGATCACGCCCGGCAGGCGGCGCCAGCGGTTGAACGAGCGCTCCGACACGCGGCCGTTGACCAGGATCATCGGGATGCCGCGGTCGGCGCAGGTCAATATCAGATTGGGCCACAGGTCGGATTCAACGAAGAGCGCCAGATCCGGTTGCCAGTGATCGAGAAATCGGCCGACAAATCGCGGCGCGTCGAGCGGAACGAACTGATGCACCGCGCCCGCCGGCAGGCGCCGCTCGGCGAGCGCCGCCGAGGTGACGGTGCCGGAAGTGACCAGCACGGCGAAATTCATCGCCCGGATACGCTCGATGAGCGGAATGACCGCCAGCATTTCGCCAACGCTGGCGCCATGCAGCCAGATCAACGGGCCATCGGGACGCAAGACGCGGGTCACGCCATAGCGCTCGCCAAGCCGCGCCGGATTCTCCTTGCCGCGTTTCAAGCGCCACGCCAACAGACGCGATGCCACCGCCGGCGCCGCCGCGATCGAAGCAAACCGGTACAAGCGCAACGCAAGCGGCAATCGAACACGCACGCTCAGCCTCTCCGAAGCGGCCGAACGGCGCGTGGATTGTTTACCCGGTTCAGACGATCACGCCGTGACCGCCCAATACGTCGTCCCAGCATTCGTACTCTCAACGCTACGGCGCTTCGCTTCCAGGATCGAGCAACCGGTGCATATGGACAATGAAATATCGCATCTGCGCATTGTCGACCGTGCCCTGTGCTTTTGCTCGCCACGCCGCGTACGCGGTCGCGTAGTTCGGAAAGACGCCGACGATATCGAGCTGTTCCAGGTTTTTGAACTCCGTGCTCCCGACGCTGCTCAACTCACCGCCGAAGACGAGGTGGAGTAATTGCTTGGAAGCCGGTTTGGGGGTGTCCGCCATGATGCTTGATCCGCGAGATACGCGATTCATGAAGACGCGAGGCGTTCATCCCTAAGCAGCCCGACGAGCGCCGCATGCCTGTCCCGGCCGGCCGCCACGAGCATCCCGTGCCGCAGCGCGGGAAGATTATAAATGACTGTTCCGCCCCCGACGGCGGTTAACGCCCCGCTCGCTTCGTGCACCAAAAGATCAGCCGCCGCAAGGTCCCAGTCGTGACTGTCGACGCCGGCAATCGCGGCGTCGTAATCGCCTTGCGCAACGCGGGCGAGCCGCAGTGCGAGCGAACGCATCCGCGGCACGATGGTGAATGGCGGCGCTGATTTGGCCAGCCGCTCCAGGACGCTTTTTGGACCCGCGATCCGCGCTTGCGCGAGCGACGTTCCGGGTGTGGCTGCGATCGCGACACTGTTGCGGGTCGCACCTTTGCCGACGACCGCGGCGAAGAACTCGTCCGTCATCGGGGCGTAGAGGCAGGCCACAATCGGCCGGCCGTTCTCGACCAATGCCGCCGACACCGCCCAATCCGGTTGGCCGGCGAGATAGGCGCGCGTGCCGTCAATCGGGTCGACGATCCAGACGTATCGCGCCGCGAGCCGGGCGGGATCGTCGACGCTCTCCTCAGAAAGCCAGGCAAAACCCGA
>JBAUGC010000842.1:0-3420 GCA_049679485.1 Xanthobacteraceae bacterium | reverse complement strand
ATGCGCTAGTTTCCGCGCGCCTGCCGACCGCGGGGACGTGCAGCTGTAGCTCAGTTGGTTAGAGCGCCTGACTGTGGATCAGGAGGTCGGTGGTTCGAGTCCACCCAGCTGTACCAACAAAATCAATAACTTAGCGGTAACGGTCCTCAGCTGGGCCTGCGCCGGAATCGCGACCGAAAGAGCCTGCAAGGCACAAGGATTTCAACGGCCACCGCTGAGAGAATCGTTTTCACAGGACTATCTCCTGTTTGTCGAACGGCCCTTTGCCGTCGTCCGTGTTATCTCCAGCGCCACGCGCGTCAGATCCCGCTTGAGCAGATAGAATGACACGACTAGGAACAGGACGTCCTTCATCAGGAAACCGAGCGGCAAGGTCATGATCGGAAATCCACCGCCTTCGTGGGCCCAGCCATCGGGTAGGAAGGGAATAATACTCGTGGTACCGATGAAGGTAACGATCGACCCAAGCGCGCCCAAGATGCCAAGCCTCGGGTTCCAATAGCCAAGGAAGATGAGAGAGCCGAAAGTCGTTTCGGTCGCCCCAAGGAAGTAGTCTGCGCCCCGGACGCCGAAGGCTGGGAGCAACCAAAAGACCACGGGGCTATGGCTGATTAAGGGGACCAACACCTCGGCGGTATACTGGCTCCACTTTTGGATGCTGAAGGCGAAGAACGTAAAAACCATCGCACCGCGAATTAAATAACCGTCAAGACCGCTCCGGAACGGGATGGTCCTCGAAACATAAAGAATAAGCCGGTTCACGCGATTCAAGATGTCGTTCCTTCTCATTCCTGTTTCCGCCGGTTGCCGAACTTGCCCTGCAATGGAAGCTTCCTTCGATCTACCCCGAACCGGCGTATGCAAAGGCAGGGGGACTGATGTCCTACGGGCCGAACTTCACGACCATCATCAAGAATGCCTCCAAGTACATCGATAAGATTTTGAAGGGCGCCAAACCCTCGGACTTACCTGTCGAGCAGCCGACCAAATTCGAATTCCTCATCAACTAGTTGAAGTTTTCCTTCTTGGGTCATCTCGGACCTCTTCAGTTTCAGTTAAAGGGGGGCACTACGGTGATGATTGGGAGAGTGGGTTCGGGGCGAATTCCGATGGCCCGCTCAGGCGGGCGGCTTGTAATCGCCGACTTCATCGATGGCGCTGGTGTAGTCGCGGAGCCAGTCGGTATGGCCGCCGATGCCCCAGTCGTCCGCCTTAAGCTCGTTGATCGTCACCCAGACGCGGCGCGCATTGTCGGGGCTGTTGTCGGAACCCTCCGCCTCTAGGACGACGCGCGTGAAGTCGCGGATCAATCCTTGCTTCGAGAGCAGGTCAAGCCGATTGATCGGGATTCGGATTTCGAGGAAATAAAAGGGTTTGTCGTGGTGTGGGCTGCCTGCGTTGTAGTCGGCATCTTCGGCCACCTCGTAGACCCAGCCCTTCATGATTTTTCGGGCGTTCGGTGTGTCGGGTACCCTTTCCCACCACATAAGGACTTCGGTCAGTTTCGCCATCATTGCGTGCTGAACGGGCTTGGCAAGCGCACCACGGCGAAGTGTCAAATTAATCCAGGGCATGTGCCTCACTCCGTTCGATGCGACTACTCGACAATCTCTAAGAGTTCGATAGAGGGGTCATTCGGCGGTGCTCAGAGAGCCGGGGTGCCGGCATAGCGCGGCGACCTCGACGTCCATGTACGGATACAGCGGCAGGGATTCCAAGATCTCGTGAAGCTCAGCGGGACTTTCAACTCTGAAAATGCTTACGTTGGCCCATTTTCCTGCCACTCGCCATAAATGCAGCCACTTACCCTGTCGCTGGAGTTCGGCAGCCCGCTCGTGTTCCAGCGCGCCCAGTTGTTTGACCTTCTCCGGATCAACGTCGTGCGGCATCCGGACCGCGATCGTGGCATGAAACAGCATGGAATTTTTCTCACCCTACTAATGAGATCGTCGGTCTAGTCGCGCGACCATCTCCGTCAGGTTGACGCTTGTTGCGTTCTGGAAGTCGATCCGGAAGGCGCCGGCCGGTATCTTCAACCGGCCGAAACTGGGCTCTGACCGGTCATCGCGTGGAGCAAGACGAGGGCATACTCCGACGCTGACTGTTGGTTTTGACCGGTCACCAGCTTGCCGTCCTTGATAACGTAGGGATCATTGGGGGCTACGCGCGAGTAGACCGATCCAACCTCTTCGAGCACGGTCTGAGGAAAGTGCGGAATGAGGAAGTCGCTGCCAAACATTCGTTGCAGCTCATGGTCGCCCTCAAGCGTGTATCCGGTCGTCCGGCGTCCGCGAACACGCGCCGGGATATTCCCGAGGGCAATGGCGCCGTGGCATATGGCGCCCACGACCTTATTTTTCGCCCAGAAATGTTCCAGCGCCTTCCCTACGTCCTCGTTCGGATAGAGGTCGAAGGTTGCGCCCCGTCCGCCCGCCACGTGAACTGCGTCATAGCGATCCAAATCGACATCCCTGAGTTTCAGGGTCGTGTCGAGCTTAGCAACAAGCTTCTTGTCCGACAGAAAGCCCTTGCTGACGAGATCGTCGGACTCAGTGGAATGTTCGAAATAGGGATCGCTGTGCCGGTCATAGACGACCTTACCGCCCTTGGGGCTGGCAAAATCCACTTCAACGCCGCGCTCGGTAAGATGCCAATACGGATGTGTAACTTCCGACAGCCAGAAAGCCGTGTCGGAATTCGAAATGATAAACAACGCTCTCATCGCTTGTCTCCTTTCAACAACTTATTCCGCAGACAGAGCCCCGTTAAAAAACAAGGTGATGGTTCCTTTGGCATTCCATTCATTACGAGCGTGACGCTAGGGATGCATGCCGAAGCGATGCCTACGTCTCTGCAAGAGCTTGGTGGACAAGGTTTACGACGATGGAGCCTTCGCCGACGGCTGAAGCCACGCGCTTGACGTTCCCTGATCGGGCGTCGCCAACAACAAATACGCCCGGAAGGCTCGTTTCGAGCATATGCGGTCGCCGTGACAATGGCCAAGGAATCGGGGGCTTGGCCGTCTCTACGTCGCGGCCTGTAAGAACAAATCCTTTGTTGTCGAGCGACGCGCATCCCCCCAGCCAATCCGTTTTTGGCGATGCCCCGGTCATCACAAAGACATGTCGTATTTGCTCGGTGGCTGTCCGGCTCGATT
The DNA here is from genome assembly GCA_049679485.1 of Xanthobacteraceae bacterium. Taxonomy (GTDB): domain Bacteria; phylum Pseudomonadota; class Alphaproteobacteria; order Rhizobiales; family Xanthobacteraceae; genus BOG-931. The sequence goes on along the minus strand of JBAUGC010000842.1, from coordinate 263 downwards.
TCTTGTCGATCCATGACACCTGTTCGAGGCGTCCGTTGCCTTCGAGGCCCGTGAGTTCGCTCGAATAATAAACCCGAATATGTGGATTCTCTTCGATCCGCTGAATAAGGTAACGGGACATTGTTTCTACGAGACTGCTCGACCGCACGAACATATGGACGCCCGAAGTGTTTTGTGACAGAAAAACCGCCGCTTGACCGGCCGAGTTGCCGCCGCCGATCACAATGACCTGTTCACCGGAACAGGCTTGCGCTTCCATGAAC
>JBAUGC010000841.1:0-2277 GCA_049679485.1 Xanthobacteraceae bacterium | reverse complement strand
GTAGCCAACGGCGTCGGCGCGCAATTGGATGCACGACGTAGTGCCGGGATTGGGGCACGAGGTTGCCTGTGGATTGGTCCAATTGACGTACTGGCCGCATCCCGACGGATAGGAGGTGCTGCTGGTGCCCGGGATGTGCCCTGAAGGCTTCGCGGGCGCGGTGCTGTCATTGGTGTTAGTGGGAGGCGGCGTTTCATTGCCGGGAACGCAGTTCGTCGGATACGCCGGCGTGGTTCCGAGACGGCTTATCAAAAACCCCATGCAGTATCCGCCGGGATAGCCGCTCGGCCATTGACTGGAAATCGGGAAGGCCGCGTTGGGGTATTGCTGTGGGGCTGGGGGCCAAGATCCTTGCCACGGGCCGGGTGTACTGGTTTGCGGGTTCGTGGTGTTCTGGCAGGCAGTATTCTGGCTCGCCCAATGGCAGGCGAACTGGCAACCTTGCGGATAACCGCTGTTGGGCGGGCTGTTTGTAGGATGCAGGTTGTCGGGGTTGACCGACATCAGCCTCACCTGCTCCGCGGTGGTGGAGGGGAAGCTCATGGAGCCGGAGACGTCGAGCATCAGATAAAAGCTGATGTAGGTCGCCACCGTAACGCTCGCCGTGGACGAGCCCGAGAGCCCTATGGACGGATAGCCGAGAACCTTCATAAACGTCGTCGGTACACTGTAGGAATAGTTCAATGTTGCAGTAACCGTCATTCCGCTCTTGGTGGTGCTGCCGGTGGCGCTCACGCCTGAAAAGGCGGTGGTGTCGGAACTGAAGAAATTCTGGATGTAAGTCGGTCCGCCGGAAACGGTTCCGTTGCCGCTCATGGCTTTGGCAGTCACCACGATCGGCGAATTGTTGGAGACGGTCGCCAAGGCGGCCGCGTCGGCGGCGGCCTGCAGCTTGGTCTTGATCATCGAGGCGTAGGAATAATCGACGACGCACCCGATGGCGGCGACGACCGGGATGGCGGAGAGCGCGAAAATGATCGCGACGTTAGCGCGCGTGTTTGCGCCGAAATCGCGAAGGAGCGCCCGCGTGCGCAGAAGTGGTACAGCCAGCGCTTTTCCGAAGATTTTGACCATAGGCGCATCCTCTCCTGCTGCGTTTCTATGCCCGAATAGCTAGAAAAAAGTTACCCGTCGCGACTGCGGGAAGTTAACGGCTGCAGCCTCGGCTGCCCGAATTTTGCGTGCCAGCGGCTCAGCAGCCTTGCGGCAACGCCACCGAATTCACCAGCCGCGGATAAAAATACGTGTTCTCATAAAGGTTGATTGTGCCGGTGACCACGAAGCCCAGCTGCGGCGTGTACGGGTAGGTCACTTCACCCCATATCAGCGAGATGTTGGCGGTTTGCAGATTGGTCGGCAGCGTGGCGGACGCCCCTATCGTGCGCGCAGTGCCATTGAGCGAGCAGCTCCAGGCAATGGTGCCCTGGCCTTGGGCGTTGGTGGTAACTTCCGAGACGGTCACGACCATGTTCGCGGAGGGGTAGGGCGCTATCACCTCCGATGACGCCCCGAGAATCGTGCTCATGTCGGAGGCTTGGATGCTGACGTATTGCGAGGCGAGATCGGTGACGGTGCGCGCGGTTTTCGTCACCTTTGACTTGATCGCCAGGCCGTCGCCCAACTCAACACTTCCCATATACATGAGCAGCATAAACGGCAGAACGATCGCGAATTCGACGGCCGAGACGCCGTCGCGCTGGTGCGCAAAGCGGCGCAGATAGGAGCGGAATTGGGCGGTTGCGCCAGCGAGCGTCATCAGAACGGCTCATTTCTGAAGACGGCAGTCGACATCAGCAGGCGATCGCCATTCGCCATGGTTGAGAGATTAAAGCCGAGCGGGCCAAGGATGACCGGCCATTGATACATCACCTGGACAACAACGATATCGCTCGGACCGCCCGGATTATAACTCCAAGAATTGGTCACCTGGCCCTGGGCGTTATAGGTCAAAGTCGGCGCCGAGGTGCTGGCGGCAGAAAACGAGGCGTAAGTCTGAACGTTGACCATCAGATTGTTGCAGTTGAACAGGGCATTAATGTTCTGACAGACCAGGCTGCCGAATTGTCCCTGGGTCATGCCGGAGTTCTGCGCCTGGCCGGTCAGGATGGACCGGCTCGCTTGCGTGACCGCTTCGTCGAGCTCGCTATCGGCCAGGAATACCAGCGCCGTTTGAAACAGGGCCGCCAGCAGCGCCAGGCACGGCGCCGCCACGATGCTAAATTCGACCGCGGTGGCGCCGCTCTCGTCGTTGACAAGAGGCCGGAAGAGCCGAGCCGG
>JBAUGC010000840.1:0-4938 GCA_049679485.1 Xanthobacteraceae bacterium | reverse complement strand
GATCTCAAGCGCGTCAACAAGGTCGACAGCCCGATCGGCAACGCGATTGCGCTGTCCGACGGCATTGTGAATTTGACGCTGCTGCACTTTCCGGAAGGCACCAAAGGCGGCAAAGGCGGGCCAGACTGGGCGGGCCTGCATCACATCGGCTTCATCGTCGATGACGAAAAGAAGACGGCGGAAAAGATCGAGCACCTGGGCGGCGAGTTCTTCATGGAGCTGCCGAACTATCCAGGCGTCGATGCCGAAAAGAAGTTCAAGGATCCAAACGGCATCGTGTTCGATGTCGCGGAGCACGACTGGCGGCAGTCGCACCGCAGCTGATGCGCATCGTTGCCGCTAAGGCGCAAACGGTTCGGCTCGGCGCGGCGGCACGAAGCTCAAGTATCAGCTTCGAGGATATGACGGCGACGGCGCTCGCGATCCATACCGACGTTAACCGCGACGGTAAGGCGCTTGTAGGCCTGGCATTCGACTCGATCGGCCGCTACGACCACAGCGGCCTCCTCAATGACCGCTTCATCCCGCGCCTGTTGGCCGCCGACCCGCAGGATTACGCCGGCGAGGACGGCGGTATAGACCCGTCCCGGGTCTGGGCCGTCCTGATGAAGAACGAAAAACCCGGCGGCCACGGCGAGCGCTGTGGAGCGGTCGGGCTGATCGATGCGGCCATATGGGATCTCGCCGCCAAGCACTTGGAATTGCCACTATGGCGCTACCTGTCCAAGATTGAGCCGTCTAAAAACAACGGCAGCGGCGTGGCCGATGTTTACGCCAGCGGCGGCCACTATCGCCCACACAACGACGTCGAAAGCCTTTGCGACGACGTCAGGCGCGCCATGGCGGACGGACACCAGCGGTTCAAGATCAAGATCGGCGGCGCCGCGCTCAGCGCGGACCTCAAACGCATCGAGGCAGTGCTGCAGATTCTCGAGCCGCAAATGAGTCTCGCGGTCGACGGCAACAACGGCTTCGATCTCGCAACCGCGCTGAATTACGTCCAGGCGCTTGGCGCCTATCCGCTGATGTGGATCGAGGAGCCGGTGAATCCACTCGACTACGACAGCCACCGCATCGTTTCCGAACAATCGAGCCTGCCGCTCGCGGTCGGCGAGAACCTGTTCTCGGCCGACGATGCGCGCAATTTGCTGCGCTATGGCGGTCTGCGGCGCGACCGCGATATGTTGCAGTTCGATATTTCGTTGAGCTACGGGATCGTCGAGTATCGCCGCATTCTTGACGATCTGTCCGAGCGGGGCTGGGCGAGAAGCCGTTGCGCTCCGCATGCCGGGCATGTTCTCGCGCTGAGCGCGGTTGCAGGATTCGGCCTTGGCCTCGCGGAACTTGCAATGGACACTACCACGCTGTTCGGCAAACTCACCTCCCACGTTAAAGTGGGTGACGGAAAGGCGACGTTGCCCGAAGCTCCGGGAGCAGGACTTGAGGCATCGCCGGTATACGCCGAAATTTTCGGAGGGCTGGTGCATTGAGCTGGCCGGAACTCGGACGAAGGCACAATGGAGAATGCAGATGACCGGCGCGCCCGATCAGCCGCTGAGCCGAGACGAGATCCGGACGCTGGTTCGGCCGGATCACGTTCATCGCCGCGCCTATGCCGACCCGGAGGTGTTTGCGCTGGAGCAGGAGCGGATATTCGGCCGGCTGTGGCTTTACGTCGCTCATGAGAGCCAGTTGCAAAAGCCGGGCGACTTTGTCCGAACCCGGCTCGCCCAACACGAAGTACTGGTGACCCGCCACCAGGACGGCAAAATCTACGTCCTGCACAACCGCTGCCCGCACCGCGGCGCCAGGCTCTGCATGGTCGACCGCGGCTCGAGCCGCCTCTTGACCTGCCCCTATCACGCCTGGGCGTTCCGCCCTGACGGCACCTTGTCGGCCGTGCCGCACCCCAAAAGCTATCCGGCAAGCTTCAGTCTCGCCGATCCGCAGAACCACATGCAGCGGGTCAACAGCGTCGAGAGTTATCGCGGCTTCGTTTTTGCGAACCTCGCCGACAACGCGCCGCCGCTCACCGAGCACCTCGGCCCGATGCGTGAAGTGATCGACAATCTGATTGAGCGCGCACCGGACGGCGAAATCGAGATCGCGGATTCCAGTTTTACGCTCGAGTACCATGGCAACTGGAAGCTGCACATGGAAAATGCCAATGACATTTTCCATCCGAGCTTCGTGCACAGTTCCTCGGTGGCGCCGGCACGCGCAGCGCCGGCGAACGCTTCGATTCTCGACCAGGATCAGACGCGGGAGATGCTGCTCGCCAACGGCTTCGGCCAGGCCGAATGGGAAGGCATCAAGCTCAACGGGCTTGCCGCCGGCCACACCTTCATGACCAGTTTCTACAAGAAGGGCGTGCTGGTGAACGAGGAGCAAGACCCGGTAATACAGCGCTACAGGGCGGCGCTGGCGCAGCGACTCGGCGACGAGCGGGCCGCGGCCGTGCTGACCATGAATCGTTTCAACAACATCATCTACCCGAATCTCATCATCAACGCGCAGCAGCAGCAGATGCGCGTCACCATTCCGCTCGCCGTCGATCTGACGCAGGTGCATGTGCATTGTTTCCAGCTCAAGGGCGCGCCGGAGGAAATGTTTCACCGCGCCATCCGGTTCCTGACTACCATCGGCTCGCCCGCCTCGATGATTTTTTCCGACGATCTGGAAATGCTGGAACGCTGTCAGCAGGGGCTGGTCAAGCAAGCCGGCCCGTGGGTGAATTTCGAGCGCGGTCTCGACAACGACCGGCGCGACGGCGACGGCAGTGTCGGCAGCGTGGCGAGCGAACTGCCGATGCGGGTGCAATTTGAGGCCTGGGTCAATTACCTGACCCAATGACAGCATGACGTTGCCGTACGAAACCCAGCGCGAAATCGAGCTGTTCCTGCTGCGCGAAGCCAAGTTGCTCGATACCGGCGAGTTCGAGGCCTGGCTCGCGCTCTACGCTTCTAACGGCATCTATTGGATGCCGAGCCAGCCCGGCCAGACCGACGCCAAGGGCGTCGCTTCGATCATCTACGAGGATTACGCCATCCTCGCCATCCGGGTCCGGCGTCTGCTCGAGGCGCGCGCGCTAGTGCTCACGCCGATGCCGCGGACGACCCACCTCGTCAGCAATATCGAAGTGACAAAGGGCGCCGAAGACGAGTTCTCCGCGGAAGCGGCCTTTATGTGCATCGAGCACCAGGGCGACCAGCAGCGGCTCTATTCCGGCCGCCATACCCATCAGCTGGTTCGGCACAACGGCTCGTTTCGCATCGCGCTCAAACGCGTTGAGCTGATCGACTGCGACAGCAAGCACTCGCCGATGACGATACCGATTTGAGCGGAGCCCGCGGATTACAGTGGAGGATGAAATGACGGCAAAGGATATCAGCAAGCTTAATCTTGGTCCGATCGGCGATCGGGTCATGTACGAAAACGAGCTCATTCGCGTATGGGACTTTGTGGTCGAGCCGGGCAAGAGCAAGGGCTGGCACCGACATGAACTGCCCTATGTGATCATCCCGATGACCGATGGCAACATCGAACTTGAGTCCGCGCTGACCGGAGACATCGAGCGGCCCAAGGGCAAGATCGGCGAGCCGATCTGGCGCGACGCCGGCGAAGTGCACGATCTCCGCAACGTCGGTAATGCGACTTATCGGAATATTCTGGTCGAGATCAAACCGCGCTGATCCCGAACGGCACCTTATCGCGACGGATCGTGATGCTTGGCGCGGATCGCGAGATATGGATCCCAGGAGCAAGCCGAAGCCGCCAAAACCGCATAGGCTCCGGCATCGAAAAACGCGCTCATGCGGTCCACCGAGTGCACGCCGCCAACCGCAAGCACGTGGAGATCGAGCCCGTCGCACTGAACGATGTTCACGGCGCTTCGCACGCATTTCATCGCTACATCAAAGGTCGCGCCTCCCATCATGCCGGCGTAGGCGCGATTGCCGCCGAAGGCGGGAGCACCGCTTTTATCCACGATCAAGCGGCGCGGCGCATTGATCATCACAACACCGTCGACGATACCGGACAGGCTTTGCAGAAATCCGGACATCTGCTCGTGGCGTTCGATTACGCCGACTTTGACCAGCAGCGGAAGCGATCCGATCGCAGCCCGGGCCGCTTGCGCGATTTTCACCGCACTGTCGGCGTCGCGGTAAATTTCGCTCTCCCGCTGGCCGACATTAGGGCAAGAGAAATTCAATTCCACGACCTGCGCCCCGGCATCCTTTGCCTCCGCCGCAAGCGCGCCGAAATCGGCAATGAACTCCGCCTCGCTGGTGCCGGCATCGGCCGTGCCAACGACCGACACGATGAGAACCTGCCCGGCCCGCAACTGCGCCCGGCAATTGCGAATGTCGCGGCGCCAAACTTCCGGCGCGCTTGACGGCATGCCGATCGATCCCGACGCGGTCGCGGTCAGCGGCGTTCCGGGAAGATCGCCGGTTGCCGTGGCAGCCGCGGCGGCATCCGCAAGATTCGGCTCGTTCAGATAAAGCCAGTTCGGCGGCGGATGCGCTCGGCGCTCACGGCTGCGTATCGTCTTGTAGGTCAGAAGATCAAACCCAAGCCGGCTGTAAAGCTCGAACCAGCGCTCGTTCAAAACCAGGCTCGCGGCAATCCCGAACCGGGACGCGACGCGGTAGCCGAGAAAATCCTTCATCGGCGTAGACGGAACGTCCGGATAAGGGCCGGCGAAGTTCGGTCCCGCAGTGGCGTTCTGTTCGAAGGTCTGGTCGAGCCGATAGAGCGGCGCCGTTAAAGGCGGAGGGATCGCGGCGAACGTGCTCGCCATGTCCAATGCAATGTTCACGTCAGCACGTTCCTGAACGGGTATTGACCGGCAACCGCCATTTACGATTGCTGAAACCGCGGCGCGATTTCGATTATGACCCGATCCGGTTCATCGTCAAATGGTCGCGCCCGGCT
>JBAUGC010000839.1:0-3594 GCA_049679485.1 Xanthobacteraceae bacterium | reverse complement strand
GCTCAGATCTTGTCTGCTCGCCCACATCGGCGGATGCCTTTACACAAGCCGTATTGGCGCTATTGACTGCGCCGCAGCCGAGCCCCGGCATCTATCATTTGACGGCCGAAGGAGCCTGCTCGTGGGCGGAATTTGCCGCTGAGGCTTTTGGGTTGTCCGGCGTAAACTGCCGTATCGTCGCGGTCGATCGAAAGGGCGACTATGGCCGCATCCGGCGGCCCGCCTATTCGGTCTTGGGCAACATTCGCGGCCGTGCGCTCGGCATCAAGCTACCGCACTGGAAAGACGATCTGGCGCGTTATCTACAAAAGCAACCCGAATGCGCCGGCGTCCAAGTGGAAGCGCCGCGGTGAGTGCAGTGGATCCGCCGCCGCATTGTGGCGCTGCGTCGTGCACGCTTGGTCACGGCGCGCGCGTTACCGATGCCGGTATGGACTTCATCCGCTGCCCGACCTGCCGGGTGCTGCACATAGCTCCCGAAAACCTCATTCATGCGACCGTGCTGCCCGATCCGGTCGGCAAGTTATCCGTCGTCATGAAGCTTTTGATGTCGATGCGAATGCGCTGGCTGGTGCGCGAATTGCCGCAGCTTGTCGAGCGACATGTCCGGATCGCGGATATCGGATGCGGCGATGGCCAGTTCCTCGAATTTCTCAATGGCAGAGGATACGACCGCATCGCGGGCATCGAGCCGGATGCGTTGCGAGCGCGCAACGCGCGAAAACGCGGGGTGCCGGTTTTCACTTCACGCGAGGAAGCTGAATCTGCCGGACTGCTCAACGAGGCCGTTGAGGTTCTGTTCGTCTGGCACGTCCTGGAGCATATCGATCGGCCGGCTGACTTCATCGATGAGTATTCGCGCTGGCTGGCGCCTTCTGGCGCCATGGTGATCAGCGTGCCAAATCAAGGAAGCGTACAGACCCGGCTGTTCGGTTGTTTATCCGCTTATCCCGATTACGGGCGCCACCTCTGGTATCACACCGCCGAATATCTGAACTGGTTCGCTCAGAATGCCCCGGGCCTTGATGCAAAAATCCTGGTCGACCGTAATTACGAGTACGAGATTTTTTCGTGGGTCGACTCAATCGCATCGGCAATAACACGACGGCAAAACTTCGTTCACAAGGCGCTGAAGAAAGGCGAGGGTGGCCCGATGCAGCGACTTGCTGCGGCGTTGATGGCGATATGCTTGTTGCCGCTGGCGCTACTGCTTGCACCGTTCAGCATACATACGGGCCACGGAAGCACGCTGACCTTCGTGCTGCGACCCGTCAAACAGCCATCAGCGAAAATGCGATCGGTGCCAGCGAATGGACTGCGAGCTGCCACTGCATAAGGAGCCCAGCAGCAGTATTTCAACGCCCCATGCGCGCCGCGATTCCAAAACAGCGGCCGAGCATATAAAGCCGTGTGCCAGATTTCACGCCGCACGCGGTGAGCAGGCTTAATCCGATGATGCCGGGCGCGGGTTCAAATCCCACTATTAAGAGTTACTCAGCCTCGATCTGGCGGCGTTTCAAAAATTGGCTGAAACTCATAGAGCCGCATGCAATCGGGGACCCCGCTTGCAAATATCACCAATTTAACTCCGATGACCTCAGGAGCGCCCTCAACGTCGAATTCGCGAAGCTCGCCCGTATTCCACGATTTTGCATCAGCCACTTCGTGGACTCTGTGCCAATCCCGTCCATTTGACGTGACCCAAATTTCCCATTTGCTTGGCATTCGCTCCGGTCTCTCGACGGTTGATAGCTGGTAGCCCAGGAACGGCCGCGCCGCCGGATAAGTCAGCTCAAGCTCCATCGGAAACGATTGCCCGCAGACCTCCCAGAACGTATCGGCGTGACCGTCCACTGCATTAATCGGTCCACTCAGCCCCCGTGGTTGCGCCGACACAGTTGCGAATTGAGAAGGCTCAGACACCGCGGCCAACCCATAGATCGGTGACAAGTCGATGATGGTCGCGTTCTTCTCGAGAACCAAGGGGAGCGAATCGTCTTGATTGGTTACAACCGTTTCGACATCGAAAGACGGCCGCTCCTTGTATCGCGGTCCGATCAACAAATCGAAAATGTGGTCGATCGGAGAAAGCCAGCCGAAATCATCCCTAAGAGCGACGCCGAATGCCGTTCTCGGAGAAGCCGGCCGCAGGATTACGATCGGATGAAATCCTTTCGGCGAAAGGCCGGCGACCGAACGCGCGTCGAGTTCGTATTCCGCATGTGCGGATGAAGCTGTGCCGTAGACGGTGACAACGGCACAGGCGAGCCCGGCAGCAGCGAACGCAGAGGCCACGGCGAAAGCGCTGAGCGGCAGCTGCTTCAAGAGCCAAAACAACACCAGCAGTTCAATTGCCGTCATTGTGAACATGACGCGATAAGTCAAGGTAAACTGGCGGACGATGAGGAGCGGCCCGGCAGCAATGACGAACAAGGCGCACACTATCAGCACGTTGACCAGTTCACTCGTTTTCATCGAACCACGCGCAACGCGAAGCGCGCACCAAATCGCGCCTACGGCGGCGACGAGCGCAACAAGTTCCGGGACTCCCGGAACATCGAGGCCCAGCCAAAGGAAACTGGCATACTGTAGATATTCACTCAGTCTCCACACCGCGTCTGTCACTATCTGAGTGCTCAAAACGAATGCGTAGTCGCCGAGGTACGGAACGTCGGAAAGATGCGGCAGAACGACGAATTTGTGAACGACGAATAGCGCGACGAAGGCGCACCCCAGAACCGGGGCAGTAAGCACGGCCATCCGCCGGATTCGGCGCGGGTACTGGCTCTCGTTCAACAATAGATGGGCGGCCGGGACCAGAACAAACGTTGCCGAGATCGGATAGAAGAACGTGCCGGCGAGCAACGCCGCAAAAGCCTTTAATACCAGCGGAGCGGCACGGCGCCTGGCAAATCGATTTGCAAGAAAATCGCCCTCGGCGGCCTCGAGCAAGAGTTGCGCAGCCATCAATGACAACAGGATTGGCGGCGTCCAAAACATGTACATGGATACCCAGATCGCCTGAAATTGCATTGTCGGCAAAGTAAACACGGCAACCGCCAGGCAGGCGTTCTGCCAAGTGGGCGGGCGGCGCAGCGAAACTATGTGTAGGTAGTAGGTGGCGAGCAAGGCTGTTGAGATAATCCCTAACAAGCGCCACCACCAGAGACTAGTCAAACTGCGGATCGTCCAAAACTGCAGGTTCTGCGCGAATGCACCGAAATACCGACCTATGCCGAGTAGGATGCGAGTTTCAGGATGACTGGCGCAGCAGGAACGAGTGTCGTAGGCCCAGGCGTTGAAATCATTGTGGTAGCCGAACGAGAAGAAGAGTGCAGGTAACAGCGCAACTATTATGCAAGCCAACACAAGCGCATACTTCGCGTGGGTCTCGTGAGTGCGTGGCAGCATCCGTCCCGCGGCGTCGCCACTCCCTTGTGGAGCGGACGCCGCGATCCGCACCAGGTTCCGGCTATCGGCCTGTAAGTTGACGAATCCTGGAAGGTCGTTCATTCAAACCGTACTTTTGTGTGGGCCTTGCCGATGTTAACGCGACTGCCGGACATGAGGCCGCTGTGGTCCGCTGAACCAGAT
>JBAUGC010000838.1:0-2273 GCA_049679485.1 Xanthobacteraceae bacterium | reverse complement strand
AGATTGTTGGCCTTCAGGAAGTCAGCGAGCGTGCGCAGCAGAGCCTTGCGATCGACGTCGTCTTCGCCTTTGCGTGCGGTAAAGTCGGCAATGAAGGGCTGATAGGTGACACGGCATTGCCGGTAGGGCGTGCCGACCGCAAGTTCTTCTTCGACGCGGAAACGCGTGACCCCCGTCAGTTCAAGCAAATATCGGCCGTCGCCGCTCTCGGCGAGCTGGGTGATGCGTCCGACACAGCCGATACGAAATAGCTCGGGCTTCGCCTGATCCGGTCCCGGATGGCCCGGATCGGGTTGGATCATTCCGATAAGACGCAACCCCGACCGGAGCGCATCGTCGATCATCGCCAGATAGCGCGGCTCGAAAATGTTGAGCGGCATTTGCCCGCGCGGCAGCAGCAAAGCTCCCGGCAACGGGAATACCGGGATCACGCCGGGAAGGTCCTCGGGACCTTTGTAGGCAGTATTAATCGGCATGTCGTACTCCGTACGCGCGCACTTCGCCTCTGCCCTGGAGACGCAATCTACGCGAACAGGATCGACGAAAGCCGCTTGCGGCCCTCAATAGTGGCTTCGTCGGCTGGACCCCATGCATCGAAGAATTGGACCAGCTGCTTGCGCGCGCCGTCGTCGTTCCATTTGCGGTCGCGCCTGACGATGCTGATGAGGTTTTCGAGGGCGTCGAGCCGCTGGCCCTTGCCATTGAGCGCGAGGGCGAGATCGAACCGCGCCTGATGATCGAGCGGATTGGCGGCGACTTTCTGCTCAAGTTCGGCGATGGGCCCAAGCGACTTCGCCTGCTCGGCCAATTCCAGCGCGGCTCGCGCCGCGGCGACCGGGCTTTCGTTGCGCTTTGCTTCCGGCACCATGGCGAGTGTCTGCCGCGCCTGCTCGAAGGCCCCGGTTTCGACGTAACTGCGCGCCAGTCCGGCAAGCGCTTGAATGTTGGTGTTGTCCTCGGCGAGCAGTTCCGCATACAGGCTTGCCGCGCCGGCGGCGTCGCCTTCGGTAAGTGCCGCATCGGCAGCCTTCAGCAGATCGTTGGCCTCGGCGCCGATGCTGCCCTTCGTGAGCCGCTCAAGAAAGGCGACGACTTGGCTTTCCGGCAACGCCCCCATAAAGCCGTCGGCCGGCTGCCCGTTGACGAAGGCGATCACGGCGGGAATGGACTGGATGCCCATCTGGCCCGGGATTGCCGGATGGTCGTCGATATTCATCTTGACGAGCTTCACTTTGCCCTTGGCGGCACGAACTGATTTTTCAAGGATGGGCGTGAGCTGCTTGCAGGGGCCGCACCACGGCGCCCAGAAGTCGACCAGCACCGGCTGGTGCTTCGATTCCTCGATCACGTCCTTGACGAAAGCTTGGGTCGTCGTGTCTTTGACGACCCCGTCCGCCGCGGTGGTTTGCGCTTGCTGCAACATCTCCTTGAAACGCCTTCCCTTTTGGCCCCGGCGGGGCGCCAACTTCCCTGTTCGCCTGATTAAATGGGAATAAGGCGGCCGAATGCAATCGGAAGGTTTCAGGAGCCGGTTGCCGAAATCGCCTCGATCCGGGGACGGTGGCCGGTGGCTTCGAGGAATTTGAGCAGGCCCTCGCGTGAAATCGTGGTGGTGCCGGTGTTCACCAGGGGATGAAAGTTGAGCACTTCGTGCGCCATCAATGCGGCGTCGACGACGACTGTTACCCGGCAAGTCTTGTCGTTGATGACGGCGAAGGGAGTGACCGAGCCGGGCTCGACGCCGAGCAGTTCGCGCATCAGTTCGGCCGACCCGAACGAGAACCGCCGGAGGCGCCAAGAAGCCGGTGCAGTGATTTGAGCTCGATCGCGGCGTCTTCAGGCGCGACGACCAGAAACAGCGTCCCCTTCTTGTCACGCAGGAACAGGTTCTTGGTGTGACCGCCGACGGCCTCGCCGCGCGATGCGCGCGCTTCCTCGACGGTGAACACCGGCGGGTGCGTCACCGTCTGGTGCGCAATCCCGAGGCTATCCAAATACGCGAATAGTTCGTCTGGCGAGGCGGGCGGCATGGCGCCATACCCATAAGCGATGAGCAGTTTTGCAGGGATATCCAGAACACTCGGTAAAGGTACTATCGCGCTTGATACCCGGAATTTGCTAGCGGGAAACATGGTCGGGCGCGTGGTTGCAAAGCGCCGCGCTCTTTGGCATAGCTGTCGGTGCGGTGCGCCTTGTGCCGCTGACTTACCCTATAGGATGCGGGTGTAGCTCAGGGGTAGAGCACAACCTTGCCAAGGTTGGGGTCGAGGGTT
>JBAUGC010000837.1:0-2959 GCA_049679485.1 Xanthobacteraceae bacterium | reverse complement strand
AGGTTTTCGCCCATGTGGCCAAGAATGATTTGCAAGCGCGGATGGGCGTCGAACAGGCCCGAGCCCATCAGCCGCAGCGCGTGCACCGCCGTTTCCTGCGCGAAGGCCCAGATCGGCCCCATCAGCCACGGATGACCTTCGTAGATCTTCGCATCGCGCGGCAGCGGATTACGCGGGTGCAAGTAAAACGGCACATCGAGGCGCTCCATCGTCGCCCAGAACGGCCGAAATTGCGGCAGGTCGTAATAGACCGCTGTTTCAGCGTCATTGACCTGCGAAAAGCCATTGACCAGCGCGCCGCGAAAACCGAGCTCCTTCACGCAGCGTTCGAGTTCACGGGTCGCGCGCGCCGGGTCCTGCATTGGGAGCGCCGCAAGTCCCTGAAACCGGTCCGGCCGCTTGCGCACCTGCTCGGCGAGATAATCGTTCGATCGCCGGGCAATTTCATCAGCTTTCGCCGGGTCGGGAATGGCCTGGACCGCGGGCGCGTTGAGCGACAAAAGCATGGTCTCGATGCCGTACTCGTCCATCAGCGATAGCCGCCGGTCGTGCAGATCGAGCACACGGCTTTTCACCTCCTCCCAGACCTGGTCAGGAAAATAGCCGCGGGAATCGGCAACCGTTTCCGGGATGGCGAAATGTTCTTCGAGTGCGATCTTGCCCTTCATGCTGCTCCTCCGGCGTCACCGGCCCCGCGCCGGCGCGTTAGTCTTAACACGCCAATGACTTGGCACCAGTTTCGCCACGGCTCCGCTGGCATGTTTTTGGCGACGGGAAGGCTAATTCCTCGCCGTTGTCCCATTTCGGGGCAAACGGAAAATGCATTGCGCGGCAAGCATGAATACGCATCATCAAAGCTACACGCTGACCTCGAAACCGCAGACCAACCCTTTTCTGCGCGCCTGGGCGGTGCTTTGCCGCGGCACCTTTTCCGCCGCGATCTTTGCGGCCGACGTCGCGCTGATAGTCGCGATGTCGTGCCTCACCGGCGTTGTCTATTACCGCGTCGCCTTTGGCTATCCCGGAAGCCTTCCATCCTTCATCCAGATTGGTGTTTTGGCAGCGAGCATTTTTACCATCTCCAACCTGTTTCGACGCGAATATCGGCTGCCGAATTTCTTTTCATTCAAACGCCATGCCCGGCGCACGATCCAGCTGTGGAACGTGACGCTCATTTGCCTGCTTGGACTTGGCTTTCTGGCGCAGATCAGTGACGCGTATTCACGCGGCTCGATGATCCTGTTTTATGTCGTCACGCTCGCCGCCTTGATCCTGCAGCGTTACGGCATTGTCCGCATCAGCACGCTGGCGCGCGCGGCGGGCCTGCTTTCCGCGCAGCGTATCTTCCTGATCGGCACCGGCGAACATGTCGGCGTCTTTATCAACCGCTACGAGCCGTGGGCGCTTGGCATCGATATCGTCGGCTGCCGGTTTTTGACGCCGGTCATTTCAACCGCATCCGCCAGGGTTCGCCGCACTATCCTTGATCGCGATCTTGCCGAGGCGGCCGCGGGCGTCCGCAGCATCGCGCCGGACGCGATCTTCGTGCTGCTGCCTTGGTCGGCAACCGCGACCATCGAGCGCTGCGCCGAAACATTCCAGACCCTCCCGGTCGAACTTCATCTCGGCCCCGAGGAGGTGCTGCACAAGTTCGACGACGCCAAACTGTCCACGCTTGGGCCGGTCATTACTTTGCAGCTCACGCGCAGGCCGCTGTCGCGCTTTGAGATTTTGCAGAAGCGATTATTTGATCTTGTTGTCGCGGCGGTGGCGCTCATTGTGACGACACCGCTGCTTCTGCTTGTCGCGGTTCTGATCAGGATCGACAGTCCGGGACCGATCTTTTTCGTGCAACGCCGCTATGGCTTCAACCAGCAGCCATTTCCAATCATTAAGTTTCGCACCATGCGCACGTTCGATGACGGCGGCCGGCAGGCGACCCGGCACGATCCGCGCCTGACCCGCATCGGCCGCTGGTTGCGCCGCGGGAACATCGACGAGATACCGCAACTCTTCAACGTGCTCACCGGCGACATGTCGCTTGTCGGCCCGCGCCCGCACCCGCTGCCGCTCGACCACGAATATCAGCGCCGTATTTCGCTCTATGCACGCCGCAGTAACGTCAAACCGGGCATTACCGGCTGGGCGCAGATCCATGGCTATCGCGGCGAGACCGATACTGAAGAAAAGATGCGCAACCGGGTCGCCCACGACCTGTTCTACATCGACAATTGGTCGCTCTGGCTTGATTTGAAGATCATCGCGCGGACAGTTCTTTCGCCGACCGCCTACCGGAACGCGTACTGAAGATTCACTCTCCAGATCCAGCCTCCGCTGTGACGCAGCGACAGCTACGTTTTTGCGCTATCAGCCCACGAGCGCGGAGATAGCGTAGACCGCGCCGAACGTGACGAGCGCGGTCGAAACCCACAACGCCCCGATCAGCGGCCAGACCGTTTGCGCGCTCTGCCCAATCGTCGCCGTTGCCGGGGGCGGTTCAGACCATGATTGTAGCGCCGGCTCCACCCGGCGCAGGAGGGCGGTCGCGCGCTCGATCGCGGCGATATCGCGCGCAAGCTGCTTGCGATTGGCCGCTGCGTCCAAGTCGGACTCATCACCGACGCCCGTGCGTATGTTGTCCTGCCGGACGGTGTCGAGATTGCGGATTTGCTCCAGGATGGCGTTGCCTTGCGCGCCGTCGGAGGAAAGAAAGCCAAGAGGCTTCGGCATGACGCTCACCCTGTTTTCGTCAGCCAATCCCTAGCCGAGAGGCGACGGGCGAGCGATATTCATCGCTGGCTAACCTTAACGGCATCGATGAATTATCGTATTTTAAGGGAGCCAGCGGGGGCCCGCGGCCGTTTGTGTGCAGACCGCCGCGGTCTTACCTATTTTTTGCGTCCGCCAACGCTATTTGTTGCCAGTCATACCGGGAGGATTTCAATGGGCACTTCAACAC